>CAKVBK010000007.1 GCA_934725285.1 uncultured Bacteroidales bacterium
CACGGCCTCTGTCATCTTGAGGTAAAGACTTTTGAAGTAGTCGTACATCGGGTCGGACTGAGGGGTGGTCTCAAGCATGAATGTCAGAGCGGCGTAGCACCAGCCGTTGCCTCTTCCCCAGAACACCTTGGCTCCATTGGACTCGGTCTTGTCGAAGTAACGCGCGTCCCTGTAGTAGAGATCGTAGTCTGTGTCAAATAGATGGTTTGTCGTGGCGACGAACTCCTCCTTCATGAAATCGGCATATTTCCTGTCACCTGTGATCTGGGTGAGCATTGAATATACCGGCGGGGCCATGAACAGCGCGTCGCACCAGCACCATCTCTCCTGTCCGCCCTTTATCCTGATGTCCATCGGAACGTGTGACCTGATGTCGATCACCGAGTCCGCCCTTTCCTTGACGTGCGACAGCATGGCCGGATCCTTATGTTCCCCGTACAATAGCAGGAACGATTGTCCGACACAAATGTCGTCAGCGTGATAGAGTCTCCTGGCCATCTGCCAGTCGTTGGCCTTCCCGATGTTCATGACGAAATCCTCGGCCGGCTGGTAGCCGGTCTTCTGAGCCCATTCCACCATTCCGCGGAAGAGGGCGCCGTTGGCCCAGTCAAGAACCGCGCGTTTCTTGCCGGTGTAGGTCACATTCTTGAAATTGGCTATCTGCCAGTCCGCCACACGATCGGCGATTTCCTTGATGTCGTTCTTGGCTGAGCAAAGCGGAGAAACCGCGAGCAGCACTGCCGTCATGAACAATATCCGGTGGTGTTTTCTGATATTCATCTGATTTTGCTATTAATTAGTTGAGGGTTATAACTTTGTACTTAGGAACCAAAGCCTTCATGATGCTCCATCCGATCAGGTACGCTGTCGCGCACACGCAGAAGATGATGAAGTAGCCTGCCGGTTTTCCTGAGAATCCGAGGAAGGACAGATTGACCTGCTCGGAGTACACGAAGAGCTCTCCGGCCACTTTCTGGAGCAACATTGATCCAAGACCGCCCGCCATTCCGCCGATTCCGGTGACGGTCGCGATGCTGGATTTAGGGAACATATCCCCGATCGTGGAGAATATGTTGGCTGACCAGGACTGGTGCGCCGCTCCGCCGATGCCGATCAGAATGACCGGGAACCAAGGCGAGATCCTTCCTAAAGGCTGGGCGAGCAGAACGACCAGCGGCAGGAACGCGAAGATCAGCATAGCCTTCATTCTGGCTGCGTACGGGTCGAACGCCTCTCCCTTTTTCATCGCCTTGTTGATGAATATGGTAGGAAGCTTTCCTCCATAGATCGAAAGCATCGTTATCGCATAGAGCGTGAATATCAAGGCCATACCCATTGGATCGCTGGTCTTGATGCCGAACTGTGTGTTCAGGTAGGACGGGGTCCAGAAGAGGAAGAACCACCAGACTCCGTCGGTCATAAACTTGCCGACGGCGAACGCCCACGTCTGCTTGAACTTGAGGCATTCCTTGAAGCCGAGCTTCTTGCCGGATTCGTTGGACACCGCCTTCTCGTTGTCAAGTTCCTTGTCCTGCTCGATGTAGGCAAGCTCTTCCTTGCTCACGTGCTTTGAAGCCTCCGGCTTGTCGTAGAGGAACACCCAGAATCCCATCCAGATGAAGCCAAGCGCACCGATGATGATGAACGACACCTCCCATCCGAAATTCTTGGCGAGAACCGGAATGGTGAGAGGTGCGAACAACGCGCCGATGGAAGCTCCGGCATTGAATATGGACGTGGCGAACGCCCTGTCCTTCTTCGGGAAATATTCGGCCGTCGTCTTTATCGCCGCAGGGAAGTTGCCAGCCTCGCCAAGAGCCAGAATGCTTCTGGCCACGAGGAAGCAGTACATGCTTACCGTGGAGATCAGAACGGCGGCGTCTCCGGTCGCCTGAACCAGCTCCGCCGCGGTGTGCAGCCCGACAATGTGCTCTGTCACGACTCCGCAGAGGGCGTGCGCGCATGCACCGGCCGACCATACACCTATTGACCACAGATAGCCTTTCTTTGTGCCCATCCAATCGACGAAGCGTCCGGCGAACAGCATGCAGATCGCATAGATGATCGAGAACAGGGACGTGATCGTGCCATAATGGGATTCGTTCCAGTGGAACTCCGGCTTGATGAACTCGTCCCATGTAAGGGAGAGCACCTGTCGGTCAAGATAATTCACGGCTGTCGCGACAAACAACATCGCGCAGATCACCCATCTGAAATTGGTTTTAGTCTTACCTGTCATTTCTGTATTTATTCGCTGATTGTTACTGTAAGCGGCGAGCGGACCGCTTGGGCCTGGCCGCTGATATATTCATTCCATTCTTCAGGGGAGGTGACTCCACCCTGGCTCCAGCCTGACGCGGTCCAGAAGTCGATGGTCTCTCCGCATTTTACCCTGAATTTCAGCACGGCGTGTCCGTCCATGGTTCCGGCAGTGGCCTTGAATGACTTGTCCAGGATAAGACCGATGCTGATGTTTCCGTCCCTTTCAGGATTTTTGGAGTCGGATGCCTGTTCTGTGAAGGCTATGAAATTCTCACCGTCCACTCTTGAGATGACATTGTGCAGCACGGCTCCGAGAACCACATCAATGGAATCCTGATCGGAGTGGAACACGGTTGTCCAATGGATGAGACGGGTGTTCGCGTCAAGGGTCAGAGTCCTTTCCGCACTGACTTTCACGCCGTTGACATCGAACTCAGGATAACTGAACGTGGCCTGGGTGCGTACCGGACCGTCGCAGATGTGCTCATGCGCCGCCCAATTGTCCCCGATGAATATCGTGTCTCCTGAATATGGAGCGCATGCACCTCCGCCAAGCGTGTTGGCCACCTTGTAGCAGTCCATTCCTTCCCCATGGTTGTGGTGGTAGTCACCGGTGGCGAACCAGTCGTTGATGACAAGCCTGTCTGTACATTTCAGCCAGATGTCCGGCCCGAATGTGCGCGGATCCTTCAGCGCGGGCCCGTAGATCCTGCCGGCGACGAGATTGTTCTCGTAGGCGTAGTCATCTTTCCTTTCGGGAACGTAACGGCTGTAGGCCAGCGTGTCGAAGTCATGTCTCTCGCCTTTGGCGCACAGGAACGTCTCTTCGCTGTTTCCGGCGACCGTGGCCTGGAAGAGAATCGAGTTTCCGTCCGGGCTGATCTGTGAAGGAATCTGTTTGCCGTCAGCGTCCTTGATGACGAGGTCGCTCCCGTCAATTCCTTTTATGCCGATGTCTGAGAGCCTTACCTCCACAGTCTCGTTCTTCCGCGCCATGTCGGAACTGTTGCTGACTGTAAAACTCTTTTCGATGGCTCCGCATGAAAGCAGCGCCATCGAAAAGAATGATAATGGTAAAACGTTGATTCTCATTATTGAGGCTGTTTTCCGATGTAAGCGAGAATGCCTCCGTCAACATAAAGGACATGCCCATTGACGAAATCGGAGGCCTCAGATGCCAGGAACACGGCCGGCCCTTTGAGGTCGTCAGTGGTGCCCCAGCGTGCCGCAGGGGTTTTCGCGACGATGAACGCGTCGAACGGATGCCTTGAGCCGTCAGGCTGGCGCTCACGCAGAGGAGCGGTCTGCGGGGTGGCGATGTAGCCAGGTCCGATGCCGTTGCACTGGATGTTGTACTCGCCATATTCCGAGGCTATGTTTCTGGTGAGCATCTTGAGTCCTCCCTTGGCCGCAGCATAGGCTGAGACGGTCTCGCGTCCGAGCTCTGACATCATCGAGCAGATGTTGATGATCTTGCCGCCGCCGTTGGCTATCATTGAAGGTATCACCGCTTTGGAGACGATGAACGGAGCGTTGAGGTCCACGTCTATCACCTGGCGGAATTCCTCTGCCTTCATCTCGCACATCGGGATACGCTTGATGATGCCTGCGTTGTTCACAAGAATGTTGATCGTGCCGAGATCATTCTCGATCTTCTTCACGAGTTCGGCCACCTGATCTTCCTTGGTCACATCGCAGACGTAGCCTTTGGCGTCGATGCCTTTCTCCTTATAAGAGGCAAGCCCCTTGTCCACAAGTTCCTGCTTGATGTCATTGAACGCGATCTTCGCTCCTGCCTCGGCGAATGCCGTGGCGATGGCGAAACCGATTCCATAGGAAGCGCCCGTCACAAGGGCGACCTTTCCTTCGAGTGAGAAATTTACCATAATAATTATAATATAGTTTTTAGTTCATGTTCTCTAATATATCTGCAAATATAGCCTTTTTTTCGTAAACGTGTACGTGCACGGATAAAATATTGCCCACAAGAACCACGTCGTGTGTCACTCTGTGCCCAGAACTGTCATGAATCTTGCCTTGCCTCCTGACGTGACCGTGGCGGTGAACCCGACAATGTACGTGCCGGGAACCGGCCTTTCATATTCCTTGAGAGGGGAGTCGTAGTCCTTTGGATCGGCGCTCCAGACTTCGTACTCGATCCGCGCTCCTTTTGCGTCGGCGCGCAGGAACCGGACTTTGTCTCCGATTGTCAGCCTGATTCCGTCCTCGGTCACCTCTGGGGCCCCGTTGGTGACGAGGGTCCAGCGGACCACCGCTGGTTTTTCTTCAAGGGCTTCGATCATGTCTGTCACGACGAGGTCTTTCTTCTTGGCTATCTCCACACTGCGTATGGCTTTGGACACCTCTCCGGCCAATGCGGGGGTCAAGTCTATGACCGCTCCCGCCCGTCCTCGTTTTTCTATGACTTTCACTATTGGGGCGAACCCGCCCACGATATGATCCTTGTCATTGACGGTGAGGGTGTTGTGCTGTCGGTTGTTGTAGGCGAAAGCTCTCCATCTCAACGAATTCTGTTCCATTTTCCACAAGCTTCCTCCCAATTTGAGCATAGGTGTCTCCATCGATGTGTAAGCCGGATTCGGCAGCTCCTTGGCCCAGCGTACACCTTCCGCGTCGAACACGAACGACCCTGCGTCCATGTGCGAGTGCGGGGCTCCGGCACCTCCTCCCTTGACACCGAGATAGGCGTCCGATTCTGAGAATGTCCAGTCTGTGTGAAGCATCACGACAGGAGTGATCCCGTTGCCTGAATACACTCCCTTCGGGGCTTTCACACCGCTTTGCGGGATATTCTTGGCGAAGGCCATCATAAGTGGCAGCAGCCTGGATTCGTGCCCGAGACGCAAGTAACGTCCTTGATTCATCATCCTTGTTTCATAGTAAAGAATGTCCGGCGAGTGGAATTTGTCGGCAAAGTACCATAGCGCTATCGAAGGAGCCCCGTTTTCACCGCAGTCCGAGTAGTTATAGAATTTCCCGGTTGTTCCGTATGAGTACAGAACGTACCGGCCTGTCTCGCTGAATCCCTTTGTCCCCGCGAGACCGAAATCCGTTCCGACGCAGCTTTCCAGCGCCGAGAGCATCAGAACTTCGAATGTGCTTCCGTATGCCCAGTAGCCGGGGCCCTCGGGGTAGTTTCCGTCCGGAGGGTACATCTCGTTCATCGCCTTTCTGTTGGATTCCACCGAGATCTCAATCAATTTTTTGGCTTGTTCCGGAAACGTTTCGTACATAGCCAGACAGCCGCAGACCAGTCCGGCGTTGCAGACCTGGTTCCAGTTGTTGGTCATCCTGTAGAACTTGGCTCCGCCTTTCTTTTTCCGGGCCGGATTCACGGCGAAGTCCACAAAGGCCTTCTCGATCATCCGTTTGGTGTCCTCGCCGAGGGCATTGTAAAGCCAGTCGTAGCCTATCGCCACGGCCGCCGCCATCTCTCCCGAGTCGAGGAAGTGCTTCCCCGCGTTCCAGTCCTTGAAGCCGCAGACGGTGCGCAAGTCTTTTTCGGCATATTCAAGATAGGTTCTGTCTCCGGTGTAGCGGTAGGCGTACGAGCAGAAGAATATTCTTGTGAGCGCGTCTCTGGAGACGTGCAGGAGCCTTTTATTGCTGGCGTCAAGTCTGTATTCAAGTGGCGAGTCTTTCATGGCGTCGCGCCGGCACAGGTCCATGATGATTCTGTGAAGGTTGGTCAGATGAGGTGACGTGCCGGATTCTATCTGTGACTTCATCGCGTCGAATCTCTGATGGTCAAGAAACAATCGAGGGTGATTTGCTGCTGTCAGTCTCGAATAGTCAGGGACTTCAGCGCAAAAGGATGCCGTGGTGAGAGCCAGCGTCATGATTAGGAGGATGATCTTTGATTTTGCCATTTCGGTATGTTTTTATCCGGTTGCGAGAACCGTTCGCTTTGCAATATTAAGCATAATCGCTGATTTTCTGTGCACGTGCACGGAAAATCTTGTATATTTGCCTGTTTTTCCTTAATATTGTCTATTGACACCATCTGTGATTGAATATGCAGAACATAAAAGTGACTATAAAGGATGTCGCCAAGGCCGCCGGCGTGACCAACGGCACGGTGGACCGTGTGCTCCACAACAGGGGTGAAGTCGCACCGGAGACAAAGGCCAAGGTGATGGAAGTGGTTGAGAGGCTGGGCTACAAACCTAACGTCTATGCTTCAATTCTGGCCAGGAACAAGGCGCACAGCATCGCTGTGCTGATGCCGAGCTTCAACAAAGGAGACTTCTGGGAACTGGTCCACAACGGATTGTCTCAGTCTGAGGAATATGCCGGAAGGTTCTCCGTCAGCGTCGAGGTCTATTATTACGACCAGTATGACGTGGAGTCTTTCAGAAGCCAATGCCGTCATGTGCTTGAGAACGGACACTCGGGCGTGATTCTGGCTCCGATGTTTTTGGATGACACTCTTAGTTTCTCGGCTCTGCTCACCGAGAGCAACATCCCTTATGTTATGCTGAACACAAGCGCCGGGACGGACGGCCATCTGGCCTACTATGGCCTCGCCATGTACGAGAGTGGACGCTGCTGCGCGGACATCCTGATGTCGATGTCAGATGAGGATCAGAGAAAACGGGTCTATATGGTGCAGATCGAGAGGGACAGCAAAGGGCTCTCAGACCCATCGGCCGACAGGCGCAAGGGGTTCAGGGACTATCTGTCGCACTATTATCCGGACACCGAGGTTGTCACTGTCCTCATCAATCCGAACAGTCCGAGGCAGACTTTCGAGGTGCTTTCCGAAACCTTTGACGGACTTTCCGGGCGGCTCAACATAGTGACATTGAACTCCAGGATATTCCTTGTCGCGGATTATCTTCGCTCCCGGAATATGCCGGGATTGAATGTTGTGGGGTGTGATGTGCTGGAGCGGAACATCGAGGCCCTGCGCGGAGGCTACGTGCGGGCGCTTCTCGGCCAGCATTCAGACCGGCAGGCCGTCGGGGCTGTGACGGCTCTTATCGACTATCTGACTCTTGGCCGTAAACCTAAGGTCCGGGACAATTATATGTCCATTGATATTCTTACAAAATACAATTGCCAGTTTTACGATTGCATATAGAACCCTGCGGATGAGAATGAAATCAACCTTTTCAAATCTGGCCCTTATGTTGTGCCTGCTGGTGGCTTCCTTTCAGAATGTTTTGGCGGGCGGTCTTGATGATGCCCGTAGGTCATTCAAGGAGGCCAGCCTTGTCTCTTACTCAACCGGTGATGACGTGACCGCAAGGTTCCTTGCGTATTCCGGGAACGGGGCGAACCTGATCGATGTCCTTCTCACTCAATTGTATCTCTCTGTCCGTCTGCCGGAGGAAGAGGTGCGCAGGGTAATGGATCTGTTTGGCGGAGAGAGATGGACTGACATTGATTACCAAAACCAGTCCAGGGGCGGTTGGATCACAGGCCTTCACGTGACGAGAATACACGCTTTGGCCAAGGCCTATGCGGCGGAGGACTCCCCGTTTTACAAAGACCCGGAGTTGGGCGGAATCATCCATTCAGCGATGCGGTGGTGGTTCGCCAACCAGCCGAAGTGCCCGAACTGGTGGCATAACGACATCGGGGTTCCAAGGAATATGATCTCTGCAATGCTCCTGATTCGTGATGAGTTGACGGAGGAGGAATATTCAGGGGCGCTCAAGGTCCTCAGAACATCTGGTTTCGGCCGTACAGGGCAGAACAAGGTCTGGCTTGCCGGCATACAGTTGATGAAAGGGCTGCTGTTCGATGACGAGGCGCTTGCGCTGGAGGCCAGAAGACAGATCGTGGAAGAGATCAGGATCACACATGAGGAGGGCATCCAGACAGACTGGTCGTACCATCAGCACGGCCCGCAGCTTCAGTTCGGCAACTACGGCCTTACCTTCGCCGAGAGCGTCTCCTTCTGGATAAGGGCTTTGGAAGGTACAGAACTCGCGTTTTCCAAGGAACAGAAAGACATAATCGGGCATCTGATCCTTGACGGGATAGGCTGGACAGTCTGGAAAGGATTTATGGATCCGAGTTTCTGCGGAAGGCAGCTGCACATAGACGGAGGCCGGGGAAAGGCCTATGCCTTGGCTGTGGCCGCGCGGAACATGGCCGCTGTCTGCGACCATGACAAGGAACTCTTCGAGAATATAGCCAGGACGTGTCTGGAGCCGGATGGGGCAGAAAACATCCTGACCGGCGCCCACTACTACCACCGCTCGGACTGCGGCATCTACAGAACACCTCGGTGGTACGCCTCTGTCAGGATGCAATCGACACGCACAATCGGTTTTGAATATACCAACTCGGAGAATCTGCTTGCGAATTTCTCGGCAGACGGAGCGCTTATGATGATGCGGACCGGAAAGGAATATGAGAATATTTTCGCTTGTTGGGATTGGAGAAAGATCCCTGGAGTCACGTCATACGAGAACGGCAGGCCGATTCCGTGTCACCAGGACAATTGGCACAGGGAGAACCACTCCGGCTATGTGAAAGGGAAGGTGGACGGTGAGATGATGATCACTGTTATGGAAGTGGACAGGGACAGCCTCCACGCGCTGAAGTCAGACTTTTTCTTTCCCGACGCGGTCATCGCGCTCGGGGCCGGAATCCTTAGCGAAGACCCCGAGGTGACAAGGCTGACCACCGCCTTGGATCAGACGCGGTTCGTGTCCGATCCTGTCACCGGACGTAAGTCAAAATGGGTTTGGCACGACGGAAAAGGCTATGTCTCCCTGGACGGCAATCCTCTTTGTGTTGAGACTTCTGAGCAGGAGGGCAGCTGGGAAATGATGGCTCCCTGCTATGCGGGATTGTCGGACACGCTGCGTGTTTTCAAATGTTGGATTGAACACAAGGTGAACGCAAGGCCTCAATCCTATGCGTATGCCCTGCTTCCGGACGCATCTGTCGCCTTGACGGCGAGGTTCGCCCGTGAAGGGGACGTGAATGTCCTACGCAACGACTCTGCATGCCAGGCCGTATCGTACAAAGGCACAGTCTGCGCCATTGTGCATGAGCCTGGGGTCTATAAGCTTGGCAAGCATCGTGTTGATGTCAAGGAACCAGATATTCTTGTCTTGAGATAATGAGATTGTGGCGGAACATAGCCCTGTTTCTGGCATTTTGTCTGTGCGTGCCGCTCTCTTTCGCCGGTTCGCGTACCGTGGGGGACATCCCGAACATGACGATCCATTCCTTCGCCCAGGATGCCAAGGGATATGTGTGGGTGGCCACGGACAATGGCCTTTGCCGCTACAATGGACATGATTACCAGCATTACTGTCACGATGCCGATGAACCAGGATCGCTTCTTTCCGATCAGGTCTTGTCTTTGGCCACCGACGGCGCTGGGGTGCTTTGGGTGGCCACAGGCGGTGGTGTCTGCTGGTATGACGAGCTTGAGGATTCTTTCGTAAGGGTGGATGAGTGCCCTGTGCTGGAAGGATTGGTGCTCAATGACGGATTGATCGCCGGCTATGGCAAAGGGCATGGAATACTCCTTCTGGATCCGGAGACAAAGCGGATTGTCTCGGTCAGTGACACCCCGTCGCACGAAGTGTCTGTCTTGACAGCGGATGGCACCGGCTGCCTTTGGGGCGGACACTCCGATGGCATCCATATTATGAAATTCGACAGATCCGCCGCGGTGATCGGTACCGTGGCATTGCCATCCAGGTCGGATTTCAGGTGCGTGGCCTCTGACAATCTGGGCAGGGTCTGGTTCGGCAGAAACGAAGGCCTGTTCATTTGTGACGCTGGTACGATGATACAATCCGATGACCGGCGCTTGTCCGGACTGATCGGCCTCGTCTCCGGTCATTCCGTCACGACGGTCCTGCCGGTGCAGGGTACAATGTATGTCTGCATGCCCGGCGTTGGTATCTACACCGTTGAACTTAACAGCGGAGATGTCCGCAAGGATGCCGTCCGAAGGTTCGACCTTAGCTACATGAGCGATTTCAGCTGCGGATTCATGGACAGCGAGAACCATCCCTGGATCGGCACTATGGACAGAGGTTACGGAGTCCGCTTTCTGGAGAAGAAGAATTTCAAATACGCTCCAACCTTGGGCAAGATGACTTTGGGAAAGTACATCAACTGCGCGACGGCCTCTGATAACTCTCAAATTGTCTGGATGGCAAGTTATTATAAAGGATTGCTGGCTTTTGACATCACGACTTCCAAGGCTCTGTGGTATAATTACGGCAAATGCAGGCCTTTGGATTCTCTCGGTGAGAAAGGCATCATCGCGTTGGCCTTGGACGGGAAGAACAGGCTTTGGATCTCGATGTCCGGCAAGGTTGCGGTCTGTGAGACCAAAGGCATTGAACTGCTGGATTCCCGTTTCGTGGCCGACGGAATGGATGTGAACGCTTTCTGCGAGGACGGAAGCGGAACGATGTGGGCGGCCACGCCGGATGGCGTCGTGAGGCTTGGCAACGGAAATGACCGGCATGTGTTGCTTCATGGCTCGGACATTCAGGATATTATAAGATTTGATGAGGACAGACTTCTTGTCGCCGTCAAGGATTCCGGACTGTTTTTTGTCTATCCGGCGACACTTGAGGCGGAAAGATACCATCTGGCCGGAGGTGATGCTGATAAAGTGCTTAACGACGTGTCGTGCCTGTATATTCATGATAAAGAATTATGGGTGGGCACTTGCTCCAAGGGATTGCTGCGCTGTGATGGCGGCATGATTGTCAAGGAATATTCAGTCAAGGACGGACTTGGCAGCAACGACATAGCCAGTATCGCCGCTGATGAGGAAGGAAATGTCTGGGTGGGGACATCCTACGGGCTTTCCGTCGTGACGAAGCGCTTTGACAAGCCGATCACTTATTACCAAGGGCGCTGGATGGACACGCAGCAGTTTTGCAGGAGAAGCGCGGCCTCTCATTCTGGGAGGATGTTTTTCGGAGGCAATATGGGACTGGCGTTCTTCTTCTCCGACCGGATTATCTCGAATATTTCGGATGAGCCTGTGAAAATAGTTTTTACCGGCTTGAGTGTCAATGGCGTGGAACAGAAACCCGGGAAGGGGAGGATTCTTGACCATCTCGTCGATGACACCGACAGGATTGTCCTTAAGAGCAATCAGAACAGTATTGGCCTCCGTTTCGAGCCGATTTCATTCATAGCTGATGACAACATCGGATTTTCCTACAGGCTGACCGGTAAGCATACGGATGACGGATGGAACGACATTGGTGGCTATAGGCGCGTCAATTTCTCGCACTTGCCGCCGGGACGTTACCTCTTTGAGCTTAAGGCAAGCAACGTGGACGGTTTCTGGAGCAAGGAACCTCGCCGTATGGAGATTGTCATAAGGCAATCCCCATGGCTCTCATGGTACGCTTTGCTCGCCTACATCGCAATCATTGTCACAGGAATGATGGCCGTATCCAGGTTCATCATAGGCCGCAGGATGGAGGAGATGGAACTTCAGGCCGCGAAGGACGATCTGAACCGCGAGAAGAGGCTTTCTGAAATGAAGGTGAATTTCTTCACGAACATATCTCACGAGCTAAGGACTTCGTTGACTTTGGTCTACGGTCCAGTGAATATGCTGTCCCGAATCCGTGACAAGGAGAGCTTTGACAAGATGATAGGTTCGATCAATTATAATATGAAGAACCTGTTGAACCTTGTGGATCAGCTGTTGAACCTCAGCCGTATAGAAAACGGAGCGCTGCCTTTGTCCGTCTCAAGGACAGACGTGCCTTTCCTTTTGCGCAGACTCACGGACGGATTTTCGTTTCAGGCTCACGAAAAGTCCATAGATTTGGCATGTGACTGCGCCGGAGACCTGAAGAATATCCCGGTTGACGCCGACAAGCTGGCGCGGGTTGTTGTGAACCTTGTCTCCAATGCGTTGAAATACAGTCATGAAGGAGGGAACGTCGCGATTCTTGCCGAACGGGTGGATCATCCTGATCCGATTCTGTCCGGTTTCAAGGAGTCCTCGTCCTATCTGCAGATTTCCGTGGAAGATGACGGTGTCGGGATGAAGGAGGAAGAGGTCAAGCACATATTCGACCGCTACACCAGACTTGCGAGAACCGAGAATACTGTCGCCGGAACTGGAATAGGCCTGCATTATGTCAAGGAGCTTCTGAGGATTCACGGCGGGGCTGTCAACGCTCAGGTCCGGGAGGCGGGCGGAATGCGCTTTGTCTTTGCATTGCCGGTGGACGAGAGCCTCTATGAGATTATGGACGCAGGCAATGACATTCGCTCGGATGTGATCGACGGGATGCTGGAGATAGAGTCTGGCAAGGGGGAAGTGCCGGTGCCGGACGAGGACGGCACGGAGCACGGGCGGCCTAAGGTCCTGGTGGTGGAGGACAACGCCTCTCTGCTGGCTTGGCTGAAGGACATCCTTTCTTCCGGGTACGATGTCTACACGGCGTCTGACGGATCTGATGCCTTGGACATTGTCAATGATGTCCTTCCGGAGATGATCCTGACGGATGTCGTCATGCCTAAGGTTGATGGTTACGAGCTTTGCCGCCGTGTAAAGGAAGACAAAATGCTCAGCCATATTCCGGTGGTCATTCTGACATCCAAGACCGGAGAGGAGGACCGGCTTGTCGGCTATCAGCACGGTGCGGACCTGTACGTGACCAAGCCTTTCAGCGCCGAGCTGATCCTCACGCTTATCGGGAACGTGATGGCGACAAGGGAGAAGCTCAGGGAAAGTTTCACTTCCCAGGAGAGTCCGGCGGACGAGTGCGAGGATGGTCCTATCGAAACCCTCAGTCCTGATGACAGAGCCTTTATCGATAAACTTAGAAAATTCATTGAGGACAACATTTCGGAGACTTCGATCAGCATCACGGCTCTTGCCGGGGAGATGTGCATGAGCCGGGCCAGCTTCTTCAGGAAGATGAAGTCATTGACGGGTGTCACTCCGAATGATTTCATTTTGTCCTACCGTCTCAACAAGGCTGTCTCTATGCTTAAGGAAGGCAAGTGGAGGGTCGGTGAGATAGCGGACATGCTGGGATTCAGTTCCGCGTCCCATTTCTCACGGGTGTTCCGTCAGAAATTCGGAAAGTCGCCTAAGGAGTTCACAATGTAGGCTTTTTCCGTGCCCGTTAACGGGATTGAGATTCCCAGACAATTTTATGAGACTGTCGTGCCCTGTGAATGCGTCTTGATGGACTAATTTTGCAACATCAAGAATTGCGTTCACGAAAATGATGAAGAAGACACTAATCACATTTCTTTCAGCGTTCGCCGCTTTGAGTGTCGGCGCTCAGACCAAAACGATCGTACAGACATCAGTGAAGCCGGCCGGTGTCGTGGTCAACAAAGACAGGACCGAGCATCCGTTGGAAGGCTGCATGGATGGGCGGAAAGTTGATGGCTACAGGGGAATATGGTTCACCATCGGCCAGGCGAAGTCGGACTATGGCGACAAGTATTCCGGAGGACTGGGCACGTACACGATGAAACATATTCCCATGGCGGTTTATTCAAAGGAGGCGGACAAGACATTCTTTGTCTATGGAGGCGCGCCTGCCACCGGTGAGAAGTATCTCCTTTGTATGATAGGCTGTTATGACCACAAGACTGGGATGCTGTCAAAACCCGTTGTCGTGCACGACAAGGGATGCTATGATGTCTGCGACCCTCATGATGATCCTACCGTCCAGGTTGACAAGGACGGCTATGTCTGGGTTTTCGTCGCAGGAAGGGCGAACAGACGTCCAGGCATCCGCTACCGCAGTGTGAAACCTTATGACATATCCGCCTTTGACTATGTCAACGAAAGCATAATGGCCTATCCGGAAGTCATCTACGATAAGGAGAAGGGCTTCTTTCTGTTCGACACCCGTTATGACGGAGTCCGGAGGACATTCTTCCAAACCAGCAAAGATGGTGTCAATTGGTCTGATTTTCAGCCGATCGCGTCGATCATCGAGCCGGGTGAGGAGAAGTCAGGCCACTACCAGTTTGCCAACTATGACGGAAACAAGCTGGTCTGCTGCTTCAACCGTCACATCAACGGAGTCGTGGACACCAGGACGAACATCTACTACATCCAAAGCACAGACTGGGGCAAGACTTGGACAACTGCGGACGGCACTGTGGTAGAGCTGCCTGTTCTTAGGGAGCATGGCCCGGCATTGATCCGTGATTTCCATAAGGAAGGCAGAAACTGCTACATCAAGGACATCAATTTCGATGTCAAGGGCAACCCTGTGATCTATTATGTGACAAGTGACAATCATCTTACCGGACCGGACGGTGGCGCGCGTGTGCATTCTGTGGCCCGTTGGACAGGGAAGAAATGGGTTTTCACGGATTTCACCGAATCTACCCATTGCTACGACAGCGGAAGCCTTTGGGTTGACGGCAAGGTGATGACGATCATCACCCCGTCTGATCCGGGACCACAGCTATGGGGCACAGGTGGCGAGATGGTGATGTGGAAGAGTTTCAACAACGGCAAGACTTGGAAGCGTCACAAGACGCTGACACACAACAGTCCGCGCAACCATGGGTACGCCAGGAGGCCACTGAACTGCAATGATGGATTCTATGCTTTCTGGGCCGATGGCAATCCGGACAAGAAAAGCATCTCTTACCTCTATTTCTGCAACAGCGAAGGTGACGTTTACAGAATGCCTTACAATATGACCGAGGAGTGGCAGAAGCCAGAGCCGGTCATGGTGAGATAGCCAAAGTGTTGATGACAACCCATAAATACCATATTCTATGTGCAGTTGCCACCTTGTTTTGGGTGGCGGCTGCTTGCTCTGTAGACAATGAGGATACGTTGGAGCTGAGCGGCGCCGGAAAGATCTCTCTTCTCGGCGGCAGGGAACGGGTGCTCTGCAAATGGAGCGGAATATCGGATGGAGTGTCTGGCATGACGCTGGAAGGTGGCGGAAATCACTTCGACATCAATGTCGATGCGAAAGAGGGAACGGCGGTCCTGAGCCCTGTGCCGGAAGGGAACGAAACTTTCTACGTGACGTGGCGCGCGGAAAACGGTGGAACCTTCACCGGGAGCGGAATCAACGTGAGAGTCTATGGCTCTGAATATGAGAACGGCCTGAAGAACCGGTCTGTGCTTGCGGCTGCCTACACCGGAAGCGGGGTTGAGATAATCATGAGCTCGTCGTGCCCTGACGACATCAAGGGCATGGAGTTCACGTACACTGCCGCGGGCGGCTCTTTAAAGACTGAATATGTCGAATCCCATGGCGGCGGCCGCACCCAGACGGTAAGGCTCAAGGATGCCGGTGACGGACCTGTTGCGTACAGCAGTGTCTGGAGTCCTCTCGGAGGCGCCGGTGACATATTCAAAGGCCCTCAGAGTGTCATTGTCCCGGAGGTCGCGCCTTCTGTTGAGGATCTCTCGCAGACGGTGGATGGCTACCGGGGAATATGGTTCACCATCGGGCAGTCCAAGTCTGAATATGGGGATAAATATTCCGGAGGGCTGGGCACGTACACGATGAAGCATATTCCTATGGCAGTGTACGCTCCGGAGGTGGACAGGACATATTTTGTCTATGGCGGCTGCCCTGACACGGGAAAAGCTTATCTGCAATGTATGGTCGGGTGCTATGATCATCGTACCGGGATGCTCAGAAAGCCTCGGGTTGTGATGGACAAGGGCATCCTCGGGGTCAGTGATCCACACGATGATCCAACCGTCCAGATCGACAGGGACGGCTACATCTGGGTCTTTGTCGCGGGAAGGGCCAACAAGCGCCCTGGAGTCCGCTACCGCAGCGTCAGGCCTTACGACATCTCTTCCTTTGAATATGTCAACGAAAGCGTGATGGCCTATCCGCAGGTGATGTACGACAAGGACAAAGGATTCTTCCTCTTCTTCACCCGTTATGACGGGGTCCGCCAGCTTTTCTGGCAGACATCAAAGGATGGAGTGGAATGGACTCCGTACAGGAAGCTGGCCTCCATAAAGGAAGGCACTGAGTCCAAATCAGGCCATTATCAGATAAGCAACATTTTCGGAGACAAACTCTGCACGGCTTTCAACCGGCATATCAACGGTTCTGTCGATACCCGCACAAACATCTATTATCTTCAGTCCACAGATTGGGGACAGACCTGGACGACAGCTGACGGTACGGTTGTGGATGTTCCGGTCACGGACAGGCATTCGGTCTGTGAACTTCGTGACTATCAGAGTCAAGGACGTAATTGCTATATCAAGGATCTGAATTTCGATCCGGCTGGCAACCCCGTGATCCTTTACCTTACCAGTGACAATCACCTGACCGGCCCTGCCGGAGGGGTAAGACAATGGCACACGCTTTACTGGACTGGAACTGAATGGGAAGAAAGCCTCATCACCACCTCCACACATTGCTATGACAGCGGCAGCATCTGGGTCGATGGTGAGCGGTGGACGGTCATCGCACCGACTGATCCCGGACCTCAGTATTGGGGAACAGGTGGTGAGATGGTGCGCTGGACCAGCACTGACAAAGGAAAGACTTGGGAAAGAAGTATGAGTCTGACTTCGGGAAGCGTCATGAACCAGACTTACGCCCGAAGGCCTCTGCGGGCCGCGGACGGATTCTACGCTTTCTGGGCGGACGGCAATCCGGATTCAAGAAGTATATCGCGGCTGTATTTCTGCGACAAGGACGGCAAGGTTTACAGGATGCCGTACAATATGACAAAGGAATGGGAAAAGCCAGAGCCGGTTTATCAGGCCATTCCTGTTGGTTTGTGAGTATGATTTGAGGAATATGATAAAACGTAATTAGTAACATTATGAGAAAAACACTTAAACTAATCTTTCTGCCGCTTGTCCTGTTGTCTGGACTGTTCATGACATCATGCGCGGAAGAGGAAAAAGGAACGGAAGAAGTGGTTGACATCAAGGGCTTTGATGACATCCGTCTGTCCTACGACGGGTCTGAGAACGCCACTTTCACTGTTTCTTCCACAAGAACATGGTCTGTGTCCAAATCCGGAATGGATTGGTTGACGGTCACTCCGGCCAATGGAGGCTCGGGAAAACTTGCTGTTGTCACAGTGAGGGCTGAGGCCAACGATGATCTGGAACGTTCCGGAGAACTGACGGTCAGGGCTGGTTCGGTCAAGAAAACAATCACTGTCACGCAGGACGCTTTCCCTATCGTGCCTGAGATCAAGGTCTATGATCTGGACACGGATGTCATAGCCTTTGATTTCGACAAGGCTGATCCGGTTGTGTTCAAAGTTTGGAGCAATGTCGCATGGACTGTGGAGAAGGCAGGTCTGGATTGGGTCAACGTCACCCCTGATTCCGGGGAGCGCAAGACAGAAAGCGAGATCACTGTCACTCCGGAACTCAACACAGGAGACGCCCGTGAAGGCACATTGACCTTTAAGGGAGAAGGCGCCCCTGATGTGGTGATCCGGATAACCCAGGCGAAGTATGTGGATGATCCGGTGTTCAATGTGGCTGGGGCTGACGGCAATGCGATCTCATTCACGGACAAGGCGGAGACCGTCGCTGTCCTGACGATAACTACGAACAGAAACTGGTCTGCCGTCAAGTCTGAAGGATTGGACTGGATCACTGTGGCGCCTGCGTCCGGAACAGCCGATATGGGAGGAGTGGCAGTCAAGGTGTCGGCTTCCGAGAACACCTCTGTCGAGCCTCGCGGCGGCCATATCACATTCAAGTGTGAGGATGAAGCCGTAGAGGATGTTGTCATTACTGTCTCCCAAAAGGGAGTGTTCGTCATGCCTTCAGAGTGGACTTGGACGCTTGAGGACTCCGTGCTCAAGGGAACGGAATGGGCTTCCAAGGGTATGGCCGCGGATGACAGCAAGACTGCGGAGATGAAATGGAACACAGTCAATGACGATTCCAAATACGCCGCAAATGATTTCATCGTGAGCGGTGACGGGAAGGGACATTATGCGAAGAAAGGCGCATGGACAGATGATAATCTGGAGTTCTCCGTCCCTGTCAAGGAATTTGCGGCGGGATCAAAGGCCAGCATCCAGTTCGCTATGTCTGGCGTGGCCACCGCTCCTTGTTTCTGGATGGTTGAGTACCTTGACGGCGCGGAATGGAAAGCGACCAGCTCAAAACCTCTGAAAAGCCCTAAGGGCGGCGTCACGAAGGAAGCTACGTATGCGCTCACCAAGAAGGACGACGTCGTCAATGTCAAGGAAACGGCCACGTTCTCCAATGCGATAGTTGACGGGACCTTGAGGTTCAGAATCAGATGCGTTGCCGGCGAGTGCTTGATCAACAACGACAATGCCACTCAATCGGGCAAGAGCGCCACCATCCGCATCCGCCAGTGGAGCGACGGCTCATGCGACGCGATCAAAATCAAGATTGAAAAATAATAACCAAGAATATGAACAGTTGTCTGAAAATATTCATCACCCTCATGGCCCCGCTTGCCACTGTCTCGACGGTTGCGGCGGCGCCGGCGGAGAGTCTGGCCCCGGCAAGGAACATGTCCACACAACAACAGCCAAAAAACCTGTCGGTTAAAGGCATGGTCGTGGATCAGGACGGAGTACCGGTGATTGGTGCCGCCGTTATGATAAAAGGAAGCAAGTCCAACGGATCTGTGACCGATCTTGACGGGCGTTTTGAGATCAAGGCGCCGCAAGGCTCCGTGCTTGAGGTCTCTTGCCTTGGCTATTCGTACAAGACCGTGACCTTGACCAGTGCCAAGGACTTGAGAATCATGCTGGAAGAGGAATCAACGATGCTTCAGGAGACAGTTGTGGTCGGCTACGGCCAGCAGAAGAAGGAAAGCGTTGTGGGTGCGATATCTCAGATCTCCACCGATGACATCGTCAATTCCGGTACCGCCAACATTACAAACGCCATCACCGGCAAGCTGTCCGGTGTTGTCACCATCGCGAACGGAGGACAGCCTGGCAACAACGATGTGAGCATTCTCATCCGTGGCGTTTCCAGTTGGAATGGTTCCAGTCCTTTGGTGCAGGTGGACGGAGTGGAGAGAAGCTTCTCCGACATTGACCCTAACGAGGTCGCGACCATATCCGTGCTGAAGGACGCTTCCGCGACAGCGGTGTTCGGAGCGAAAGGTGCCAACGGTGTCATCATCGTCACGACCAGGACCGGCTCTGTCGGAAAGCCGAAGATGCAGGCCTCGGTCTCGTACGGAATGGATTTCCCGACGATGATTCCGGAGCATATCTCTTCCGCCACGACGGCCGGACTGCTCAATGTCGCTCTGAAGAACGCCCAGAGCTTCGGTTCGATGATCCCTCAATGGCAGATCAATGAATATCGGAACCCTACCTCCAGAATCAATTCCATCCGTTATCCGGACAACGATTGGTTCGCTCTGACAACGAAGAGTTTCTCAAGCAGTGTCAACGCCAATCTTTCCGTGACGGGTGGTTCGGACAAGGTGAAGTACTTCGTGTCGTTCGGTTACAACAAGGAAGGGTCCATATTCAAGGATTTCACCTCGTGGGGAGGCTCGAATTTCAGCTATGACAGGCTGAACTACCGGACCAACCTTGACGTGAACCTGACGAAGTCCACTCTTCTGTCCCTCAAGGTGGGAGGCAACCTCGGAGTCCAGAACGCTCCGACCGGCACCGGCGGGATGAGCCCTGCGGCATTGTTCGGCCACATGTACTCATCCTCTCCGATGATGTATCCCGCATACTATCCTGACTGGATTCTGGATGAGATCCCTGACACCGACTACCCTGACCAACGCGGGGACAGGATAGCGTCCTCGGCTGGCGCGTATTATGACAACGCGGTGAAACTTCTTGGCTACGGGTCTTATTCCCAGAGTGTAGGCAACAAGCTTTACACTGACGTGAAGCTGAAACAGGATCTGGATTTCATCACGAAGGGACTATCTTTGTCCGCGGACTTCTCGTTGAGCACGTACTACTCACGCATAGCCCAGACAGCGGACCACGAGAATCCTGTCTATTACATTGACTGGGATCTTTATGACGCCGGAGTCGGCAACCCTTGGGTTAACAACAAGAGCACAGGCGAGACTATCTACGAGCAACCTGAGTTCAAGGTCTCCAAAGGCGGTGTCGAGAACAATTATTACGTCACTTTCTACTGGGAGGGGGCGTTGAACTACGCCAGGACATTCGGAGACCATTCAGTGTCCGCCCTCGCGTTGTTCAACCAAAGAGAGAACATCCGCACGACGGCTTTCCCGTACAGGACAATGGGTCTTGTCAGCCGTGTCACCTATGACTACAAAAGAACTTACCTTCTTGAGGCCAACCTTGGCTACACGGGCTCCGAGCAGTTCTCTCCGAAGAACAGGTTCGGTCTGTTCCCTTCTGTGGCTGTCGGTTGGGTGCCTTCTCAGTACAGATGGTGGAAGAAGAGCATGCCTTGGTGGTCCAAGATGAAGTTCCGCTATTCTGACGGACTTGTCGGAAATGACCAGACCAGCTCAAGATGGCTCTATTACAGTTCATATTCAAAAGGATCTTATGTAACCGAGGACAGCGCGGCCAATGACACCGCCAAGTGGGAGCTTGCGCACAAGAGGGATCTTGGAATCGAGTTCGGTTGGCTCAAGAACCGTCTGACCCTGGAGGTTGACCTGTTCAACGAGAACCGTACGGACATGCTTGTGGCTCCTAACGTCACGATGCTTGTGGGCACGGCCTACAAGGAAGTCAACAGAGGTTCAATGAAGAAACACGGCATCGAGATCGAAGCCGGCTGGAAGAACGATTTCAAGAACGGATTCGGCTACGACATCTCTGCGATGCTGTCATTGAACGAGAACCGTATCACGAACTACGAGGACGCCCCTTACGCTCCAGAGTATCAGAAGACAGCCGGCAAGGCCTACCGGGGGCAGACAAACGGGGTCTCTGTCGTTGACAGCGGCTACTACACCAGTGTGGATGACATTCATAACTACCCTTCCTACGCCGGAAACTGGCAGTTCCTCAACGTCGGTGCCTACAAGTACCTTGACTACTCGGCGGACGGTCTCCTGAACGTGGATGACCTTCACGCCATAAAGGGCACGCAGTATGCCCCGGCGGTCGCTTCCCTGAACTACGGGGTCCGCTACAAGGGTTTTGAGGTGAGAATGCTCTGGACCGCCAACTTCGGGAAATATGTCAACTTCAACAGAAGCTGGGAGGTCGAGTTCAACAAGGGGGATTACCGGTTTAACACCTCGCAGCTCGATTTCTGGAGACCGGACAATCAGAACGCCAACCATGCGACACTGGTTTATGGCGGCGCTTCAGGACACCCGATGTATATGTGGGCCGGTGGCGATCCTTCCAAATCGTACACGATGATGCTTGAGGGGCGGACGTGGAGAAAGTCCGACTATGTGAACCTGAGGGAGGTCTACATAGGCTACACAATCAAGTCCAAGGCGTTCCTCAAGGCGACAGGTCTGAGGAGCCTTAACGTGTACGCCACCGGAAACAATATCTGGACCGGCACTGGGCTGATCGAGGGGGATCCTCAGAGCACGACATTCACTTCTGGTTTCTATCCGAACATGCTTAGCGTCAAGCTTGGAGTTAAAGTTGGATTCTAATGGATATAATAAAGATGAAAAAGATACTGAACAGCGGCATACTTGCGTTATGTCTTATTTTCTCTGGCTGCAACTGGCTGGACATCAACCCTGAGACGGGACTTGACGAGACAGAGGTGTTCACCATCTGGGACAACTACAAGGCTTATTTTGACTATGTCTATGGAAATTCTGTGGCCAATTCGGACAGGAACACCAACATCAAGCAAGGCTATCCTCTCTATCTGGACAACTGGAGCCTTCGTTTCACCTGGCTCGCGATGACGGACATGTGCGACTCCGGCCGTTTGATCAGGGCGCAGAGCATCAAGGCGGGCACACTCGGAGCCAATGTGGAGGTCTTCACCACCGACCTGACCAGAAGACCGGTCTCATATTCAATGTTCAAGATCATCAGGATCTGCAACAAGGCGATCGAGAACATCGACCGGGTGCAGAATATTCCTTCGGAGCAGGATAAGAATGACATTCTGGGACAGGCGTATTTCGTCAGGGCCTATGCTCATTTCGTCCTCTGCCGCTATTTCGGCGGGATGCCGTACCTTGACAAGGCACTGGGCTCCGAGGACAACTGGGACCAGACAAGACTCAGCGCGAACGAGACCTACAGACGTTGCGCTGAGGATTTTGAATTGGCTTATGAATATCTCGCCGCGGCCGGCAAGACCCGCCGTGACGGAACCTTCGGCAATCCGGGACACCTGACGGCTCCTGATCAGGACAGACCTAACGGTGTGGCCGCCAAGGCGATGAAGGCCAGAGCATTGCTCTATGCGGCAAGCCCGTTGAACAATGTCTCCGGCCAGAAGGACTGGGAGGACGCGGCGGAGGCTTCCGCCGAAGCTCTGAAACTTGCGCTGGACAACGGCTACGAGCTGCTCCCGATCGGCTCTTGGAAGAACAATTTCATCGCCTCCAAGTACACCAACGAACACATCTGGGCATGGAACTATGGCTCGGCCAAGACGAGCTCCTTCACTGGAATGTACACGTATTCGATTTCAAACGGCAACAACGCCAGCGGTGACTGTCCTACCCAGAATTTCGTGGACAGGTTCGAGACAATCTACGGTGATCCGCTCCAGACGGAAGAGGACAGAAAAGAGGCTGAAGCCGAAGGGCACTATAACGAGCAGAATCCTTTCGCGGACCGTGATCCTCGCCTGGACCTTACCGTGCTTCACGACAAAAGTGTCGTGGCCGGCTGCACCTCTGGCGTGAATATGTATTACGATCCTGATCTCAAGATCTATCCGACAACCAAGATCAGCGGCGCGAGCTCTCCGAGAACCCTCAATCACGAGTGGGGCGCCGATGACGCCAAAGGCTGGACCAACACCGGCTACCTTGTGAACAAATGGTGGGACGGCAACTATCAGAAGAGCTACCAGAGGACTGATCCTCTCATCCGTCTTGCCGAGCTGTACCTCAATTATGGCGAGGCTGTTAATGAGGCCTACGGCCCGTCCGGCAAGGCTGGAAGCGTTGACCTCACAGCGGTCCAGGCCATCAACAAGGTCCGTGAAAGGGCAGGGATGCCTGGAGTCCTTGACAGGTTCACCGCCGACAAGGATTCCTTCCGTGAGCGCATTCAGAACGAGAGGACAATCGAGCTTGCGTTCGAGGGACATCACTATTACCTTGACATCCGCAGATGGAAGATCGCTCCGAAGACAATGACCCAGACCCTTATGGGCATCTATGTCGAGAAAGTGCCTGTCAGCGAGGAATATCCTGCCGGAAGAAGGTACGAGCGTCGCTCGATCCCGGCCAATCGTCAGGGCTCCTGGAAGCAGGCTATGTACTATATCCCGTTCCCGACCGATGAGGTGAACAAGATGAAGAATTTCACCAACAATGAAGTTTGGTAACAATCAGTGGAAAAGAATATGAAAAGATACACTAAGACAATCAGCGCCGTACTGGCGTCAGTGTTGCTGGCTGCTGTGCCGGAATCACCGGCTTTGGCTGCCGGAAAGTCTCCGGCGGACACTGTCGATGTCCCGGCGAAGGCCGGTCATAGGGTGAGGCAGACACTTGTCCTTCCTTATGGAAACAGCTACAACAAGTCCCTGTCCACGGGAAGCTCGTCCGTCTTTTACGAGGACGACATCAACAAGTACCCTTCCACGGATTTCAGGAATGCCCTGACAGGAGTCGTGCCTGGACTTATCATCACGGAGGCCAACGGAATGACCGGCCTTATGTCGGACGGGATGCGTGGCGGAATGAACTTCCGCGGGATGACTCCGAAGTTCGTTGTGGACGGGCAGCCTGTCTATCTTTCCGAGATCCAGATAGATCCAGAGGAGATCGAGTCGATGACATTCGTCAAGGATGTCCTTGACAAGGCTCTTTTCGGCGCAAGGTCCTCAGAAGGCGTGATCTACATCACCACCAAGAGAGGTCTGGCGGCTGGAAAGACCATCAAGGTCGGAATGGAGAGCGGAGTCAGCGTTGTTGACAGGATGCCTGAATATGTCGGTGGGGCTGAATATGCCACATTGCAGAACCAGGCCCGCGAGGCGGCCGGCTATCCTTTGCGGTACACAACTGAGGATATTCAGGCATATTCATTGAACAGGCCGGATGATCTGATCCATCCGTCGGTTGATTGGAGAGGCTTGATGTTCAAGGACACCAAGTCCTACAAGAAGGCTAATCTGACGGTCCAGGGGGGCACTGAGGCTGTGAAGTACGCAGTCTATTTCGGCTATCTTGGGGAAGGGGATTTCTATGCCGCCGGACCGAACGCCGGGTTCAACAAGATGAATGTCCGCGCCAACGCAGACATAAAGATCACGAATAACCTTAAGTTCGACGTGGGGCTGTTTTCCGGACTTAATTTCAGACGAAGCCCACACTATGGCTATGGCGGCAGCGGCACTTTCAATGAGTTTGACAACTATCTTGTGTTGGCCAACACCACTCCTCCGACTGCTTTCCCTGTCCACATCGGACTCAACACCGAGACGGGCGGATGGATCTATGGCGTCAGTGAAAACTACACGGTCAACCCTTATGCCACTCTTACTGAGAACGGATTTTTCACCGAGAGAGAGCGTTCCGGAATCATAAACGGAACATTGACATGGAACATGAACAGAATAGCCAAAGGTCTCAAGTTTGAGTCTTATGTCGGTCTTAATGTGTTCAATATGGATCGTATAGGAAAGAATCCGGACTACATCGCGGTGATCTATGATCCTGAGACCGGAAAGAGCAAGAAGACATCCCATGAGGGAACCAAGGCTTCCGGCAAGTCGGCTTTCGGAAAATGGTATCATCAGAGCCTTTACCTCAATGAAAGGCTGAGTTATGCTCACAATTGGGGCGAGAACCGTTTCTCGGCCGCGGCCGTCTACTATCTTGAGACCACTGAGAGAAGCTCTTCCTCCTACAGGGACCGTCAGCAGTCCGTTATCGTCAATGCTGATTATTCCTATGCGAACCGTTATCTGGCTCAGGTTGTTGTGAACACAACGGGATCGTCCATGTTCATGAAGGGAAAGAGGTATGGAGCGTTCCCGTCAGCCGGCCTTGGATGGGTCATGTCTGAAGAGGATTTCCTCAAAGGCGCCGGTTGGCTGGATTACCTTAAACTGCGCGTGCAGGCCGGTGCCATCGGCTACAACTCGTTCGGGGCGCTGGATCTTTATGAGGATGAGTATCTTAAGGAGAAAGGCGTGAACTTCGGTCCGGCCTCGACTGACTTTGAGTGGATAGGCGGGTCCACGAAGTACCAGTCTTACAAGACGACACTTCAGCGTCTTGGCAACAAGGATCTTACCTGGGAAAAGCGCAAGGAACTCACCGCCGGTGTTGAGGCGAAGTTCTTCGGCAACAGGCTCTCCATCGATGCGAACTACTTCTACATCCTCCGTGACGGCATCATCACCAACACAAGCGATGTGAATCCTAAACTCTTCGGTTTCAATGGCGTGGCTACCTACGACAACTACAACAAGATCCGCTACCAAGGAACCGAGATTGCATTGAACTGGACGGACAAGAGCGGTGACTTTGAATATTCAGTCGGCGGATGGGCGATCTACAATCGTGGCAAGTACCTCCGATACAGCGAGAACCAGATCAATGACTATAACAAGGTGGAAGGCTCTATGGTCGGTGATTATCACGGTTATGTCTATCTCGGCAAGTATGAGTCCGCTGAGGACATCGCCTCTTCTCCTGAGCAGACCTTCGATTCCGAGGTTCAGGCCGGCGATCTGATGTACAAGGATCTGAACGGTGACGGGAAGATTGACTCCAACGACAGGACAATCATCGGCAACACTTCCCCGAAGTTGAACTACGCTGTCAACATCTATATGAAATATAAAGGCTTTGATCTGACGGTGGTGGGAACAGGACGCGCGTTCTTCGACATTCCGCTCACAAACAGTTATTTCTGGAGCGGTTGGGGACAGAACAACTATTCGCGGTTCGTGAGCGAGAACATCGGTGGAGAGTATCCTCGCCTGTCGTACGACAAGATCTCTAACAACTTCCAGGCTTCCGCTTTCTGGCTTCGCAAGGGAGACTGGTTCAAGATCCAGAACGTCGAGCTCGGCTGGTCTACATCTTTCCGTAATTCAAACTGGATCAGGGGTATAAGGCTTTTTGTCCGTGGGTCCAACCTTTTGACGATAAGCGGAATCAAGTATATTGACCCTGAGTCAACCTCGGCAGGTGTCACCACAGACCCTCTGTACAGGACATTCACCGGTGGTGTAAAGTTGAACTTTTAACGAGAACTGGCAATGAAAAACAATTTACGAATATTCCTGATTTCCGCCGCCGCCATTCTTGGTGGATGCGATTTCCTCGACCCTCTCCCGATGGGTAATGTGACTGACGAGAACATCTCCGGCTACCCGTCCTACATCCGGGGATTTGTGGAAAAAGCCTACGATTTGCTTCCTGACACATACATAAGCAATGAATATATCTACCTTGACGCCATAACGGATGACGCTGTGATCACTTCCAGCGGCAGCGCGATCAGACGCTACGGCACCGGGGCCGTGTCGCCGGCCTCCTATCCTTTCGAGTCATATTGGACAAGAGACTACACGGCCATCATGTACGTCAACACTTTTCTGGAGGACAACATCGGGCTTAATACCCGCTATCTCGTTGACAACAACACAAACGCCTTGCTGCAACGCTACCTGCAGGGTGACGCTTACGCTATGAGGGCTTGGTACGAATTCGATCTTCTTAAGAAGTTCGGTGGAGTGGGCACTGACGGGAGGCTGCTTGGGTTTCCTATCCTTACCGCGCCTGTCGATGTGTTCAACACCGATCCGGAAAGCGTGGAGAGGAACACCTATGACGAGTGCGTCCGGAGAATCCTGGATGACTGCGATTCCGCGCTTGTGTATATTCCTGAAGCCAACAGGGACTGGTTGGGGCAGCACAGCACGATTGACGGATCTTCGCGTTGGAAAAGGATGGACGGGCTCTCCGTCAAGGCCTTGAAAGCTATGGTTTATCTGTTTTGGGCCTCACCGGCTTTCAATCCGGACGGGGATGTCTCCAGATGGGAGAACGCGGCGAAGTGTGCCGCCGAAGTGATGGATTTCAAATTGCAGCGTGACGGAGCGAGGCCTAACGGCTTCAATCCGGCGGAAAAATTCACTTGGCTCTGGCCTAACTCGCAGGAGATAATATTCACTTCAAACTGGGCTACCAATTCCTCGATGGAGAGTCTTTTCTATCCTCAGGGGTTCCGTGGCAACGGCTCTGTCGGGGCTACGCAGAACCTTGTGGACGCCTTCCCGATGGCTAATGGCTATCCCGTTGATGATCCGCGTTCCGGCTATGATCCCGCCAATCCGTATTCAGGCCGTGATCCCCGCTTCTACAGCACGATCAACTATCACGGAGCCAATGTGGTGCGTCCGTCCAACAACGAGACAATGTACACTTTTGACATGTCAGCAGGAGGCAAGGACGAGGCCGGTGGTGTCGGCAACACTTTGACAAACTATTATGTCAAGAAATATGTGAATCAGGAGTGGAACAAGGACGATGACAAGGTGAACACCCAGCCGCGCTCGATATTCTTCTTTCGTTGGGCTCAGATGTGCCTTGTCTTCGCGGAGGCCGCGAACCAGACCGTCGGCCCGGACACCGAGATCTTCGGCTACACGGCCAAGGAGGCTCTGGCCTACTTGCGTAACCGTCCGACAAACGATGGTCTCGCAGGCCTTGGATCTGTGGAGGACCCTTATCTTGATGAAGTCGCGTCAAGCGGCAAGGATGCGTTCGACAAGCTTGTGAGGAATGAAAGGCACATTGAACTTTGTTTTGAGGGACAGCGCTTCTGGGATCTCAGAAGATGGTCCACCGATGCGGACTGGCAGAAGAGCATCAATGTGGATGTGAAGAAACCTGTCTTCGACGGGGCATCCATCACCTATGAGACCGTCGAGGTCCGGAAGTTCAATTCCCGTTGGCTGCCAATCCCGTACTATGACGCGGCCAAGACCGGTATGGTGCAGAATGAGGGGTGGGACAACTGGCGTTAATATATTAAATCAAAATAGGAATATGAAGAACATCAATAAAATAGTTACATTCTTCCTCTCGGCGGCCACTACTCTTGCGCTTTCAGGCTGCTACAAGGACTATGTCGAAGACTTCGACTACAGCGGAGCCTACCTTGCCTATCAATATGACCTTCGCACCTTTGTGGTCGGCGAAGGCATGCAGTTCAAGATAGGTGCGGTTCTCGGAGGGGTCATGACCAATAAATATGATCGTGACATCTGGTACGAGTTCGACGATAACCTTCTTGCCGATGACCTCCGGTTCTATGTCCCGGAAGCAGAGACTCCATTCAATGCGTTCACTGAGATGAGTGGCCAGACAACCGTTGGAGCTGTCAGCCAGGACTATGTGAAGACGGCAATTCAGCAGAGCGGCATAAAGTCACTGACTCCGCTTCCAATGAACACTGTGAAAGTCCCTGAAGGTGAATGCTTCAAGATAAGAAAGGGCAGCCACACTGGGACGATAACCGTCAAGGCTGACTCAGCGGCCTTCCTGGCTCTTCCCGGCGCCGGAAGCCAGCCGTATTATGCCATTGGTTTCCGTCTGACATCAGCGGATGTGGACACCGTCCTGCTTTCACGTTCCTATGAGATCATAGCGCTGAGGTACGAGAATATGCTGTTCGGCAATTGGTACCACGGAGGAAAGACCGAGATAACCGACGCTTCCGGCAACGTGCTTTTCACAGACAGGTATCCCACCACTGTCCCTTCAGACGAGAAGACGCATGCGGTCTATACACTCCGCACTGTCGCCCCTGATGCGGTCGTGACTGACTACAGAGGCGCGGCATCCGGGTCTGTGAGAATATCAATCAATGGTGGCGGTGTCTCAGTGACATCTGCCGATGCTGTGGCGATTGAAGATCTTGGATCTGGCTACAATAATGCCAAGCTGTTGCAGGACAGAAAGATATTCTTGAAATACAGCTTTGCGAACACAGACGGTACAAAATCAGTGGTGACCGACACCCTGACTTTCCGCAACCGCATTCGTGACGGGGTGAACGAATGGCAGGACGAGAATCCGGAACACTACAAATAGGATTGGCTATGAGGAAATTAATGAACATCGCGGCGGGAATCATGCTCCTTGCGTTTTCCGCACTTTTTGCCGGCTGCAAGGATGAGGATGGCTTCATTCTCCCTTATAACCTCAGGATAGAGGACACGACCGTGCAGTCCGGAGGGAGGCTGAATATTCCAGGACAAGGGTTCCGTGCCGGAGACGCCTTGGTTTTTGAGACATTAGACGCGGAATATCGGTTTCAGGTCATTCTGGAGGAAGGCGACGTCAATGCTGACGGCATCAGCATATCGCTTCCTGACAATTTCGTCTATGAGGAGAGCTACAGGATATATCTGGTCCGTGGCCTCGAAAGAGCCGAGATCGGCAGAACGAAAGTATCGATGGGCGCGGACTGGTAGTCTCTTCTGCCCACGACTACAAGACAGGGCCGTAGTCGGCTCTGATTTTCAGTACTGATTTGGTTGGTTGTGGTGCGCGGTCACTCATGTGGGGATAATCCCGACGTGAGTGGCCGCATTCTTTTACAGCAGAGGAGCGAAGAGGCGCATGAAGCTTTCGAGGAAACGGGAGTGCCACGGGCGTTTGTTCCATTCCGTCAGGGTCAGTTCATGGCACTGACGGAGGTCGTACATGAATATTCCTTTGTTCATGCGGGCGGTCTCCTCGTCGTAGATGTAGGAGTTGACCTCGTAGTTTATGGCAAAACTGCGGAAGTCCAGATTGGCCGAGCCGATGCTGGAGAGGTAGTCGTCACAGACGAAGGTCTTGGCGTGGATGAACTCTCCACGGCGCAGGAATATCCTCACGCCAGCCTGGAGGGCTTCCTCGTAGTAGGCTTTGTTGGCCGGGCGCATCAGGATGTTGTCGGCCACTTCCGGGAGCATCAGACGGACATCCACCCCGCAGAGGGCGGCTGTCTTGAGAGCATCCATAACAGGCTCGGTCGGAACGAAATACGGAGTCTGAAGATAGATGTATTCCTTGGCGTGCTGCAAGGCCCACTCGTAGCTCAGCTGGAGGATCGGCAGCGGAAGGTCAGGCTCGTCCGGGACAATCTGGACAAGTTTGCCCTTCAGGGTCGGATGGATTGCGTGGAAGTCGATTTCATCTGCCGCGGTCGCCGGGCTTGTCGAAGCCGCCGGTGACAATGATTTGTTGTCATGCGCTTCTGCCGGCACGGAGACCGACGCGGTCTTCTTGGCCATCGGATAGAAATCAATCATCTCTTTGTCTATCGTGCCGCCACCGGTCAGCCATGAGTCAAGGAACGTGTACTGGAGCACAGCCACAGCGTTGCCCGTGATGCGCATGTGAGTGTCTCTCCAGAGACGGAAATAATGATCGTTGATGTTCATCCCTCCGGTGTAGCCGATCTTTCCGTCAATCACTACTATCTTCCTGTGATTGCGGTAGTTGAGCTTCGTGGCAAGATCCAGCAGATGCATCCTTGGGTTTGTGAATTTGACGACCTCAACCCCGGCTTTCCTCATGGCGTTGTAGTAAGCCGAGGCGATCGGGAAATTCGCGATGTTCTCGTACAGGAAACGTACCTTCACCCCTTCCCTCGCTTTCTGCATCAGAAGCCTTTTTATGGCCTTGCTTCCCTTGTCGTTGCCGAAGTGGAAATACTCAATGTGGATTGACTCCCTGGCCGCCAGAATGTCCTCCCGGAGCAGGTCGAATTTCCTCTGTCCGCTCGTGATGATCTCGATGTCATTGCCAGACGTGACCGAAGGGTAGTGCTCCGCGCCCAGAAGTCTAGCCAACGGACGGTATTCCTCACGGATCCTCTCCTCGTTGAGATGTCCGAAAAGGATTCTGTTCAGCTCCGGAGTCGTGCCGGCCTCGAAGATGTCCCTGTACCTCTGGTGCCTTCGGTTGAAAATCCAATGATGCCGGTAGTTGATGCCGAACATCAGGTAAAGCACCAGGCCTATGACCGGAAGCACGGCTATGATCAACAGCCATGCGAACTTCCTCCCCGAATCCCCCTTGTCAATCAGAATGACCGTGAAGACGCTGAGGATCAGAAGAACATAGAACCCTGTCAGAATCCACTGCAACATACTCAGTTAGGCTAACTCTCCGATAAGTGTGGCGGATGTGCATGACAGCACCTTGACATCCACATAGTCTCCGGCTTTGTGGCCGCCTCCCGGAAAGACGCACATCTTGTCGCTTCCGGACCGTCCGCACAGCTCATCCGGATTCTTCTTGGACGGCCCTTCCACGAGAACCCTGAAAGTCTTGCCGATGTCATTCCGGTTGCTCTTCAGACTCAGTTCGCTTTGCAGAGCGATGATCTCGTTCAGCCTTCTGGTCTTGACATCGAGCGGAACATCGTCAGGATAATGCCTTGCGGCGAGAGTTCCGGGCCTTTCGGAGTAGTAGAACATGTAGGCATAGTCGAATCCGGCCTTGCGGAACAGCTCAAGTGTCTGCCGGTGGTCCTCTTCGGTCTCTGAGCAGAAACCTGCGATCACATCAGTGGTGATTCCGCAGTCAGGCAGGACCTTACGGATCTTTGCCACCCGCTCAAGATACCACTCTGCCGTGTAGCGCCTTCTCATCTTTTCCAAAAGCCTGTCGCTGCCAGACTGGACAGGCAGGTGAATATGATTGCAGATGTTGTCATACCTGGCCATCGTCTCTATCAGATCATCGCTGATGTCCTTCGGATGATTGGTGGCGAAGCGTACCCTCAAATCCGGACTGATCCGTGCGACCATCTCCAGCAGCCTCGGAAAATCACATCCCTCGCCATCGGCAGGTCTCCAGTTGTAGGAGTCGACGTTCTGGCCGAGCAATGTCACTTCCTTATATCCTTTGCCGAAGACGTCACGGGCTTCATTCACAATTGTCTGCGGATCTCTGCTCCTTTCCGCACCCCTTGTGTAAGGCACCACGCAGTACGAGCAGACGTTGTTGCATCCCCTCATTATCGAAATGAAGGCCGAGACGCCGTTCCTGTCGGTCCTGACCGGGACGATGTCAGCGTAGGTCTCCTCGTGGGACAGCATCACGTTGATCTGCGGCTTGTCCGGAGCGATGTCGCGCAGCAGCGCCGGAAGCGTCCTGTATGAATCCGGCCCGGCTACCAGATCCACCTTGTGAGTGTCCAGAAGCTTGTCCTTGAGCCTCTCTGCCATGCAGCCGACAATTCCCACGACCACGTCGGACCTCTTTTCCTTCTGTTTGTGGAAAACCTCGATACGTCCCCATATCCTTTGCTCGGCGTTGTCCCTGACAGAACATGTGTTGGCAAGAATGACATCCGCCTCGTCCATCGATTCCGTGCGTTCGTAGCCATCCTTGCCGAGGATCGAGAAAATGACCTCGGAGTCCCCGACATTCATCTGGCAACCGTAGGTCTCTATGTAAATTTTTCTGCTCATTGTTTATATTCACTCTATGATGCAAAGATATGGATTTTTCAGCGAATTAGGATTTTTCATTATATTTGTACAAACTGTGTTTGAGAAATGAAGGCAATAAAGAGAACAATATCCGGCATTTTTGTGGTCTTGCTGGTCTCCGCTGTCCTTTCAGGCTGCTCCGGACTGTCGAAGGTCAAGGACATAAAGGTGACCTCCTGCGGTCTGGAGTCATATTCATTGAAAGGACTCCGCTCGATTGAGGCTGTGCTTGCCGTGGGAATCGACAATCCGACATTCGCGTTCGATGTGACGGATGTCAGCGGTGTCGTCAAGTACAACGGCGAGGATTTCGCCACCTACACGGCCGATTCTGTCAGCGTGGAAAAGAAATGCGCCAAGGTCTATGACCTGCCTTGCACGGCGACCCTGAGCGATGGAGTGAGCCTTATGCGGCTGATGCAGATCGCGAAGAAAGGCAACCTCGAAGGCTTCACGACGGATGTGACCGCCACCGTGAGACTTAAAAGCGGCGCCGGAAAAACCTTTAGATTCAAGAATATAGATCTTAACAAACTGTCAGAGTAATTTATGAATATCTTCGCTCACAGGATTCTAGCCATGGTGTCACTCCTTTTCGGTGTGACGTTTTTGATGTCCGCTCAGGACGCGAGAGATTCGGTTGTCTACAGGCAGAACGCCGCGATGGACTCTACCCTTGTAGGAAAGAGCATATTCAGCCTGCTCGCGGCTGAAGGCGGTGTGACGGTGCACCAGTCCATGAATATTCAGAACGCGCTCGCCGCCCACATCGCCGCCAATTCCTCCAGAAACGCCACAGGGTACCGCGTCAGAATATTCAATGACAACAAACAGACTTCCAGGAACGATTCCGAGACGGCGCTGGCTCGCTTCAAAGGGATGTTTCCTGGCGTTTCGGCATATCGTACATATTCAAATCCTTTTTTCCGTGTGACTGTCGGGGATTTCCGGACAAAGTCGGAGGCAATGCGGCTTCTCCAGCAGGTCAAGGTTTCGTTCCCGACCGCGTTCATTGTCCGGGAAACAATTGGCTATCCGGTGGTTGACAGGTTCCATTCCTACACGGTGGAAAAGGTGGATGCAGAATAATTCAGGTATATCATTATGCTTAAGCAGGGACTCGAACTCAAACAGACTCAGAAACTTTCCCCACTTCAGATCCAGACGATCAAGCTGATCGAGCTTCCGGTGCAGGAACTCGAACAGAAGGTGAAGGAAGAATTTGAGAACAATCCGGTCTTGGATGACTCTCCGGCACCGGACAAGAATGAAGACAGTGATGAGCCGAAGGACATCTCCATAGATGAGATTGACGAGAATGATCCTATTCCTGCCTACAAACTCCACGTCAATAATTATGGCAAGGACGAGCGTCCTCAGTACAACACGTTCTCAGTCAAGGAGAGCTTCACGCAAAGTCTGATGGAGCAGCTTGGCTACCGCAATCTTTCGAAGCATGACCACGATGTCGCGGCATTCATCATTGGCAGTCTGGACAGTGATGGCTACCTCCGCAGGGACATTGACAGCATAGTTGATGATCTCGCTTTCAGGGCAAACATCGAATCCAGCCCTGAGGAGGTGCTCAGGATGCTGAAGGTGGTTCAGGAGTTTGAACCGGCCGGAGTGGGCGCCAGGGATCTGCGGGAATGCCTTCTGCTTCAGTTGAAAGCTCAGAAACAGACTAAGGAAGTACAGGTCGCCGAGAGGATTCTCACGGACTATTTCTCTGAGTTCTCCAACAGGCATTTCCAAAGGATAATCACCAAACTTGGACTGTCTGAGGATGATATGAAAGCTGTCATGGCGAGAATAGTCAAGCTTAATCCTGCTCCCGGTGGCCAGATCGACGATTCGTATAATGATCAGGCTCAGCAGATTGTGCCGGATTTCGTGCTTGATATCGTGGACGGAGAGCTCAAACTGACAATGCCTCGCTTCAACATTCCCGAGATTCGTGTGAACCGGAAGTATGCTGACCTTCTTGCCGAGGCGCAAGGTTCGTCAGACAGGCAGAAAAAGGAGGCCGCTACTTTCGTCAAGCAGAAGCTGGATTCCGCGAAATGGTTCGTGGAAGCTCTGAAACAGCGTTACAACACTTTGGAAAGCACAATGAAGGCTATCGTTGACTACCAGCACGACTATTTTATGGACGGTGATGAGTCGCATCTGAAACCGATGGTGCTGAAAGACATCGCTGAAAGGACCGGCTTCGACATCTCCACGATTTCCAGAGTGGTGAACAGCAAGTACATAGAAACCCATTTCGGAATATTCCCATTAAAATATTTCTTCTCGGAAGGACTTGAGAACCAGGATGGTGAAGAGGTGTCCACCCGCGAGTTGAAGAAGGCTTTGAGGGAGTGTGTGGATGCTGAGGACAAGCGCAAGCCGCTTACTGACGATCAACTGGTGGCTGAGATGAACAAGAGAGGCTATAAGGTGGCCCGCCGCACAATCGCCAAGTACCGCGATCAGCTCGACATCCCTAAAGCCCGTCTCCGCAAGGAATTGTAATGACAAAGAGGAGTCGCCGATGCGACTCCTCTTTGTCATAAGTCAGATTACGATCTGGTATGCTACAATTTGCCGCCGAAGGCCAGGTCACCGGCGTCTCCCAGGCCAGGCACGATGTAGGAGTGGCTGGTCAGTTCCTCATCTACGGCCGCTGTCCAGAGTGTCGTGTTCTCCGGCAGATGTTTCTGAAGGAACTCTATGGCATAGATGCTGGCGATAGGGCAGACAAAGTGCGTGTGTGCCGGCTCGCCGCCTTCCTGGATGAGCTTGCGGTAGCCGATCTCGATCGAGGATCCTGTAGCGAGCATTGTGTCAGCGATGATGAGTGTCTTGCCTGTAAGGTCAGGACAAGTGCAGTACTCAACATTGATGTGGAATTCGTCTCCCTTGTCATATTTCCGGAAAGCCGCGATGAAAGCGTTCTCGGCATTGTCAAAAACATCAAGGATGCCTTTGTGGAGAGGCAGTCCGGCGCGCAGGATCGTGGAAACCACAATCTTGGCGTCACAGGTGCGGACCCTTGCTGTGGCAAGTGGAGTGATGACATCCTTCGGACTGTAGTCCAGCACCTTGCTCAACTCGTAGGCAAAGATGTGTCCCAACCTTTCAAGGTTGTAACGGAAGCGAAGGCTGTCTTTCTGAATTGTTTTGTCACGCATCTGCGCGACGATGTTGTTGAGGACCGAATCGGTCTCGCCAAGATTGATGACTTTCATTGGTTTCTCGAAAT
>CAKVBK010000008.1 GCA_934725285.1 uncultured Bacteroidales bacterium
AGACATTCCGTGCTGTGTGAAAGTCCCCGCGATCATCTTCCCGGCCCAAAGCCCCTTGAACGAGGCGGAGATCGCAGGGACATTCAACGTTATGCATCCAACAGCATCCCTCGACACCTCGACCGGTATCTCCTTGGCTCCCTGATCAGGCACATCAAGCGTGGCCGACTCTTCACCGATGTTGAATATGAGCGCCAACTCAACGCCCGAAACCTTCAACTTGCCAGTCCATGCCCCCGTCTGTGCATTCACCGAAACCATAGCCGCCAATGCCACTGACACCGCGACAAAAAACTTTCTCATAATCAATTCCATAATATGCGATAAAGCAACCTACAATAGCATCAGAAGGCTCACGACCTGAGCAGCGGTTTCAGTCAGAATGCACCATGTCAGTTTCCGCCATAGGCCTGGATGAAATCCCGGACCTTGTCTCGGCTGCTTAAGAAGGTCAGTTTGTCGATGACCTTGAAAAACGCCTCCTTGTCAACCACATTGGGGTAGATCTGTTTCAGGAACTCAACCTTGTCGTCATCAAATGTGTAAAGGTCTATGAGGCGGCAGCATTGCGCCGAAGTGAAGGCGGCACCGGCCAAGGCTGTCGCAAGCAGCTTGTTCTTCCCGTCGCTGAACGGCTCGTCCTTCATTCTCCGATAGAAATCCTCGAACAGATCGGTGGACATCACATTCTTTCCGAATGTCGATGACCCATGCCCGGGGCGAATGACTCCTGTGTCCGCGCGGTCATCAAGACGAATGTCCATGATTCCTATGCCATTGTAGTAGACCCTTCGGCTGTAGATCAGCTTGCCCTTCCAGACACTGTCACTGAACGCCGAACGCGATTCATACACCTCAACCGTGTGATAGCCAGAGGAAAGGCCTGCCACAAAGCATGAAGTCGCCGGCATCGAGACATCCTCATTGTCAATGGTCACAACAAACGGCCTGTCCCATCCGCCGATTCTGATTCCGTCGATAAATCCGGCCCTCATCGGCAAGGCCAAGAGAGCGCACACCACACAAATCAAAAGTTTCCGCATAGCAGTAGTTATTTTTATTCGCTAATATACATCTTTTTCGGGAACTTATGCCATCTTCGTGAGCGACGGCAGAGTCAAAAGAGCCATAATCAAATTAATTTGTATATCTTTGCAGCGCTAAACAAAACGTCCTCGGAAAATGAAAACAGTGTTCGTCTTTCTGAATATATTCCTTACCATCGTGATACTTGCCGTCGGCATCATCCTCATCGTTGACTACGTCAAGAACAAGGACAATGTCAACCTGTCTCCAGACGAGATCAAGGAAATGAGAAAACAATACTTCAAGACATCGATGCTGATCTTCGCATTTCTGTTGCTTGAACACATCGAGCGCTTTTTCAGATAGTCCATCCTTTCACATCGCAGGCAAAGGGCATTATATATTCGGGGAAATATTCACGGGCAGACCGCAAGTTGATTTATTTTTGCCGTACATTTGCAGAGAGAATAGATGCTTATGGCGAAAGTTGTGAAATTCATCAAGGATTGGATGTTGCCGCTGGCAATCATCGTTGGAATCACGTCGTATCTGGTACTGTACTTTGCAGAGCCGCTGGCACGGAGTGTAGAGCCAGGATTCTCAAGGTTCGCCAAAGATGTCCAGCCAGTCTTTGTGGCCACTATGCTGTTCCTCCAGTTCAACACGATTTCCCCGCACGACCTCAAATTCCGGAAATGGCACTTCATCGTGCTTGCCTTTCAGGTTCTGACATTCGGCTCGCTCACATGGATGGTCGCCGCAATGCCCTCGGGAGACGTCAGGATACTTGCGGAATGCGCGATGCTGTGCTTTATATGTCCTACCGCGGCGGCGGCAGGTGTGATCACGAATAAATTAGGAGGAAGTCTCTCTGACACTGTATCATACGTAGTTCTGATCAACATCACGGCCGCAGTGGTTCTTCCGATCGCCATCCCGATTGTCAACCAAGACACAGGAACATCGTTCATCGAGGGATTCACAACGATCTGCGCGAAGGTGTTCCCTCTGTTGGTTCTGCCGCTGTTTTTGGCATGGCTGATCCGCTATACGATGAAAAAGCTCCAACGATGGCTCATGCGCTTCACCGACTGGGCGTTCTACTGCTGGGGCATAGCTTTGACATTCTCTATCTTTCTGGCGACCAAGTCGCTGATGAACAGCGGAATCTCTGTCTGGACAGCGATAATGATAGGTGTCATCTCCTTGGTCAGCACCATCATCCAGTTCGCCGTCGGCAGACTGGCCGGAAGAAAAGCGAACGGAGGCAATGACCTCAAGACTGTAAAAGCAGACGAGATCACCGCCGGACAAGCCCTCGGCCAGAAGAACTCAGGCTTCCTGATCTGGCTGGGATATTCCTACATGACTCCCGTGACCTCTGTCTCCGGAGGACTTTACAGCATCTGGCAGAACATCATCAACTCACTTGAACTCTACGAGCAGAGCCACCGCACCGGACAACACCACAAAATCTCAAAATAGAAATCAATACAATACTTATCTCATGGCATCCAGGCGAGCCTGGGCGGAAGCCTTCTCCGCCTCGTCAGTTGTTACGCGGACAAGCATTGGAAGGTACTTCTTTTCCAGTTTGACGTTCTTGTCGCTTCGGGCGAGGAGCACACAGTTCTTGATTGCCGTGTAATCGTCAGGCTTCTTCTTCAAGACCTTGTTGTACATCTTGAGGGCAGCCTTGCTGTCGTGCTTGCAGACAAGATAATACGAGCCGATGTTGGTCATATAGACCGTGTTGCCAGGATAATAGGCCAGCATCTTCTCCGAAAGTTCCTTGAAAGCCTCGAAACAATGCGGAGTGCCTATCTTGAAGAAAGCGTAGCAATATTCCTGTATCATGGAAGGGAAAAGGTCTTCATCAGTCTCAACGCCTGGATATTTCCATGAAGGGTGACTGTGACCGTTGTAGCCTATAAGCGCCTTAAGGCCGGCGAGAGCCATGTCCGGGCTGTCCTTCTCGTAGCCGATCATAGAGGAGATCTTGAACAATCGCAGGTCCAGACGATCAGGATTCAACTCGATGGCCTTTTCGATAGACTGGGTGGCCTTCCCGAAAAGCTCATCATCGTATGACACGACCTGAAAATAGTTCACATCCCTGCCAAGCGAATCCTTCAAGGTCAAAGCCGGGGCGTTGCCCAGATACTTGTCCGCGTCAATGACCTCGATGGAAGATGTCTGGCTCTTTGCCAGATAGTACGTGAATCTGCCCAAAAGCATGTCAATGTCCTCAGGATAATCATTTCCCCAGCGCTGGAGAAGAGTCTCTATGCCCACACCGGTGGTGCCAAGCTTGGAAACCAGCAACTGATAGCGGTCAAGATATTCCTTCTGCGTCGGCTTGGTCTGCGCCGAAAGCGGCAACAGGATAACAGCAGCCAAAATAGACAATATTATCTTTTTCATATTCATTAATTTACACATCCATTCTAATTTTTCGGCCCTGGGGATGCAGGTTGTTGCACCGACAACCGAGATTCTTCACGAAGCCAAGCGGGTGCCCCTCAAAACGCACCAGCACAAACCCTTTCGGGACGTCATTCAGGAATATGCTGTCACGATGCAGGAACTTAAGCGCGGTCCCGAGGTCCAGATCAGCCACAGGATACTCTCCTTCAGGGAGAGCGACACTCAAAGCCCAGTCCGCAGACGGCACCAGGTCACGGCCCTTCAGCTCGCCTTTGGCCACTCCGGCCTGAATTGGACGCAACGGCTCAAGCGAGATGACCTCACGGGAAATTGATCCGGGAATATGTACGAGCATATTCCTTTTCCGCTTTTCGACCGCTCCGACGGAGGGCTTTCCGAGAAGCCTGAAGCCATCGGCACCGACGCTCTTCACAAGAGCCGAGACAAACTGCCCTTCACCTTTCACAAATCCGGGGACAAGCAACCCGCCGGTCCGTGTGGGAATCACACCGGTGAGAGAAGAGTAGTCATATTCATAGATCCCGCCGCCAAGCCCGCCGGCGGCCCATTCCATGATAGCGTCATTCTCGGCTTCCTCGAAGGTGCATGTTGAATATATCAGGCTGCCACCTCTACGGAGCGCCGGCCAGACATCGGCCAGGATTCTTTTCTGCCTTGTGGAGCAGAGATTCACCACGCTTTCCGACCAGTCCTCGACAGCCTTGGCATCCTTGCGGAACATTCCCTCGCCAGAGCAAGGGACATCGGCCACAATGATGTCGAAAAAGCCTTCCAGCCTCGCGAACGCCTTGGGATCCACGCTAGTGACCACCACATTCGGGTCACCCCACAAGGCCATGTTGTCAGCCAGGACGGATGCCCTGGAGCGCATCACCTCATTGGAGACAAGAATGAAATTGTCACCGGACGCCTGACGCAGCGACGCGGCGAGGTCAGTGCTCTTCCCGCCTGGCGCGGCGCACAAATCCAAGACTCTGACCGACCTTGAACGATCCTCACAATTCCGGAGAATATCCCTGAATATACTCCCGATGGCCATCGCCGAAGAGTCCTGGACGTAGTAGCACCCGCAGTGGAAAAGCGGATCCAGAGTGAATTTAGGCCTTTCTCCGAGCGTGAACCCGTAAGGGCTCCAAGGAACATTCTGAGTCTCCGTCATGAAATGTTCCTTGATGAACCTTTCCGGTTCAGACACTTTGAAAGGATTGACGCGGACGGACACCGAAGCCGGCTGACGGAAAGCCTCCACGGCGGCCACGGCCATGTCATGCCCTATCGCCCTGGTCAGAATGTCCTGAAGCTGAATGTCGTCCAAACCTTGCATTTACTGGTTTCCGCCGAGTTTTTCTTTCATTCTGCGGAGAGTCTCCTCGTCGATTCCGTCCGGCATCCTGCCCTCCGACATCGCCACGAGACCGTCCACCATCTTGTTCATAGCCTCACGGATCTTCCCGCCAAGCATCATCTTCATCATCAGATTCAGCTCGGCGTGGAAATCGATGTGGAAATCTGTCTTGGACGGATCATTCGGCACAGCGTCGAAATGCAGCGTGCCGCCGAACTGGAACGGCGCCCCGTTGTCGATGAACTCTATGCTCGAGTACGGAGTCCTGTTCTTGACCATCACACCAATCTTGAATCCCTGTACAGTTGCGGAGATCGTGTCATAGTCAGCCTCCACGTTCGCTTTCTGTTCCTCAGGAAGGAACTGAAGGAAATTACGCATGTCCACAAAGGCCATATACAGCTCAAACGGCTGCTTCGCGACCAATCCATGCTTGCTTGTTATCTCAGTTGACATAATATGATCAGAATTTACTTTCAAAAATCAAACATTACCGGCTCCATTCCGAAGGATTCCGCCTCCACTGACGCAGGACCTCGGCATCTGACTCCCGGACATAGCCCGTAGCGGTAGCCTCCTCGATCAGAGCATCATAGCATGAAAGGGTCCTCAACTTTACCCCCTCTTCCTCGAAACGCCGCGCGGCAAGATCAAATCCATAAGTGAATATTGCGACCATCCCCAGCACATCAGCACCGGCGTCACGCAAAGCCTTGACTGCCGCGAGACTGCTCATTCCTGTCGAGATGAGGTCTTCTATCACAACAACTTTTGATCCTTTGGGAAGAACGCCCTCGATCTGTGAGCCTGTCCCGTGATCCTTTGGTTTTGGGCGCACATAAACAAACGGCTTATCCATCCTGTCCGCGGCCAGAACTCCGTGAGCGATCGCTCCGGTAGCCACTCCGGCCACGATCCCGGCATCCGGGCACTCCGCCGCGGCGGCCTCTGCCAGCCAACCGGCGACATTTGAGCGCAAGACCGGATCAGAAAGGATCCTGCGGTTGTCACAATAAATAGGTGAATGCCAGCCCGATGCCCACGTGAAAGGCTCGTCAGGCCTAAGCAGAACGGCTTTTATGCGAAGAAGCTCGGAGGCAAGTTTTCTGTCAACGTTTTCCATATTCATTGAAAATGATTATTAACTTTGCACATAGCATACAAATATAATAGTTTTACGTCAATATCTTACTCACGGGATGCACAAGATTTACCTTGAAAAGAGATGTATGATCATCTGCTCTCCACATGAGCAGGCCCTGTCCGATCCGAATTCCATCGAACTCCACCTTGGCGGCAACCCTGACATCACCGCTATAGTGACCATGTTCGAGACATCGGACACTCTCGCGAGAATCTACATTCCGACGGATGACATCGAGGCCACATACAAGGAATTCTGCGCCAGGTTCAAGGAAGTCAACGCCGCCGGAGGGCTGGTGTCGAACCGCAGGGGTGACGTTCTTCTGATCAGCCGGAACGGTCTTTGGGATCTGCCGAAAGGACACCAGGAAGCCGGAGAGGACATAAAGGTGACAGCCCTGCGGGAAGTGCAGGAAGAGACCGGAGTAGGAGATCTCGAGCCAAGGGGGCTGATCTGCATCACCGACCACTGCTACCGGCGTGACGGAATATGGCACCTCAAGCACACGTGGTGGTACGACATGCTCTACACCGATCCGGTGAACCTGACACCTCAACGGGACGAGGACATCACAAAGGCCGCATGGGTCGCCAGATCCGGCCTCTCACCGTACCTTAAGAACACTTATCCGTCCATCGTGGAGGTGTTCCGCGAAGCCAAAATCTAAGACATTCATAGATTATGAAACTTTCCCGGCGCCGTTGCCGTATATTAATAGATTGACTATAACGATTGTTATCGAATATGAAACTTTCACAATTCCAATTCCTTCTTCCGAAGGAGCGTGTGGCTCAGGAACCGACCAGATGGCGCGATGAATGCAGGCTGATGGTTGTCCACAAGGACACCGGTGAGATCGAGCACAGGATATTCAAAGACATCATCGACTATTTCGGGAAGGGTGACACTTTCGTTTTCAACGACACCAAGGTGTTCCCTGCTCGCCTTTATGGCAAGAAGGAGAAGACCGGCGCTGACATTATGGTTTTCCTGCTGAGGGAACTTAACCGTGAGCAGCATCTATGGGATGTGATCGTGGATCCGGCGAGGAAAATCAGGATCGGCAACAAGCTATATTTCGGTGACGATCAAAGTCTTGTGGCCGAGGTCATTGACAACACAACTTCCAGAGGGCGCACGCTGCGCTTCCTCTACGACGGACCTTACGAGGATTTCAAGAGATCTTTGTTCAGTCTTGGCGAGATTCCTGTCCCGAAATGGGTGAAGTCCAAGATCACTCCGGAAGACAACGAGAACTACCAGACCATTTTCGCGAAGAACGAAGGGGCGGTGGCGGTTCCGGCGGCAGGCACCCACTTCAGCCGCGAATTATTCAACAGAATGATTCTCAAAGACATAGACAAAGCCTTCATCACCGAGCACATGGGCATCGGCCAGTTCCGCAGGGTGGACGTGGAGGATCTGTCCAAGCATAGGATGGACTCTGAGAGGCTGATCATAACCCCGGAGGCGTGCGAGATCATCAACAAGGCCAAGAACGGCGGCCACAAGGTGCTGGCCGTCGGCACGACAGTGCTCAGAGGTCTTGAGACATACGTCACGACGACCCACGAGGTGAAGCCTTACGATGGATGGACAAACAAATTCATATTCCCTCCTTACGAGTTTTCAGTGCCGGATGCGGTGGTCTCCGGATTCCATCTTCCTGAATCGACCATGCTGATGGCAGTGGCCGCTTTCGGCGGCTTCAACAATGTGATGAACGCCTATCAGGTCGCACTCGACGAGGGCTACCGCTTCGGCCCCTACGGAGATGCCATGCTGGTGGTATAGACCTGCTCCGCTCCGGACTCGCGGAATAAAAAGCACAAAAGACTGTTGTCCTACACGGATGGCGGTCTTTTGTTTTGGACCCGGCAGTGCTGGAGCAGATCCACCGTGATGAATCCGTCACACTCAAGGGTTGTCGCAAGCCGGCTCACACGGCTGTAAGTCCATTTCAGTTTCTCGCATAACTCATCGATGGACACTCCGCGGTGGCCTTTTATGAACAATGCCAGCTTTACGACATCATCATATTCAGTGTCAGGAAGTTTACCTTTATAATAAGATTGTACCTCTTCCTTGAAATCAGCCTTCAGGCGCAAATCCGCGCGGCCAAGCCCAAGTTTCGCGACCAGCTCTCCGAGATCCCCGATCTGCTCGGCGACATTCTCCCTTATCAAAAGATTGCACCCTTGTGAGACCGGATCGTCAATCCTGCCAGGCAAGGCGAAGACATCCCGGCCATACGAAGCGGCAAGGCGGGCGGTCATCATTCCACCGCCTTTGATTCTTGACTCCACCAGAATTGTAGCCCGGCATATTCCAGCTATTATCCTGTTGCGTCTCAGGAAGTTCACCCTCACCGCATGTGTTCCCGGAGGAAAATCTGTGATCAACGCGCAGCCAGGAGTCGACGCTATACGTTCCCCCACCTCCATGTTTCTTGACGGATAGAGATCATCAATCCCGGTCGCCATCACCGCCACCGTAGGTAGCCCGCCCTCCAAGGCCGCCTTGTGCGCTGTGACATCCACTCCTAAAGCCAGACCGCTGACAATCAATGGCTTGACGCCTGAACTTGTCATCGCGCCGACTATTCTCTGACACCAGTCCTTACCATAACATGTCAAGCCCCTGGTTCCGATGACAGCAATCTGCGGCAACCCTTCAAACACTTCCTTAGGGAGGCTAACACCTTTATAATAAATGCCGATGGGAGGATCCTCACATTCCATGAGAAGACCAGGATAGCCCTCATCCCCTATTCCGACAAAGCGGCACCCCTTTCCCTCCAACTCCTCCAATTCCATCGCCGCCGACTCAAAGGCGCTTCCGGTCACGAACGGAGACAGCCTTGCCCTTGAATATGACGCCAGAATCTTTCTGGCCTCAACTTCCTCTCTGAACACCGCCTCGGCGCCGCCGAACGCTTCGATCAGTCTCAGTCCGACCCTCGGTTCGAAACCAAAGATCCTGTTCAAGGCGCACAGTCCAGCCCTCTCTTCAAAAGAAATCATCATAGTTTATGTTCTTCGACAAATCATTTTCTTACTGGCAAGATTGGCAAGAGCAGTCAATCTCACCTGACCAGCGGGAAAACGCAAAGTCAGCCCGGCCGGATTCACCGGCGGAGCAAATTAAAGACAATAACATCAATCCTCCGGGGTAAAAAGCATAATGATTTACGTTTCTTATGAATATTTACGTTTTTTAACAAGACAGCGAAAGCCTCCGGCCGCTCAATGTCGAAAAAATGGCTATATTTGACCTTATGATTTTCATAGACACACATTGCCATATTTCCGACAAAGCGTTTTGCGGAGAGGAAGATGACTACATCCGCAGGGCGAAAGAGGCCGGAATCAACCTTATGATCCAGCCGGACATAGACAGCTCTGAGCGAGAGGCCATGTTCGCGCTTGTGGACCGCCATCCTGACGTGCTTCGTCCGATGATCGGATTATACCCGGGATCAGTCAACGAGAACTGGCACGCGGAGACAGACCGCATGGCCGGATTCCTTGACAGGTGGGAAAGTGGCGCGGAGGGAAAGCGCAAGGTGGTGGCTGTCGGAGAGATCGGACTCGACTACCACGAAGGCAAGGATTTCGCCGAAGAGCAGAAAGACGCGCTGGAATGGCAGCTTGAATTCGCGGCAGGCCGCGGGCTTCCTGTCAACATCCACCTGCGTGACGCGATGGGCGATTTTCTTGAAATAATCAGACGGCACAAAGGCATGAGGGGGAATATGCACGCCTACAGCGGCAGCCTTGAATCATTCATGGAGCTCCAACGGCTCGGAGACTGGTACATCGGAGTCGGCGGGGTGGTGACATTCAAGAACGCCGGACTTGCGGAGGTTGTGCGGAACGTTCCCCTTGACAGGATCGTGCTGGAGACAGACGCTCCTTATCTGACACCGGTTCCGTTCAGGGGAAAACGCAACGAAAGCTCCTACATTCCGTTGATCGCGGCCAAGATCGCCGAACTGAAAGGTGTCACGGTGGAAGAAGTCGCGGAGACAACAACCAACAACGCCAAAACTCTCTTCGGAATATGAAAAGATCTTCCATTCTGATGATTTACACAGGCGGGACGATCGGGATGAAACAGGATCCGCAAGACCTGACCCTCAAGCCGTTCGACTTCCGCCAGATTCTGGACGAGGTGCCGGAGCTGCATAAATTCGCGATAAGCATCGACTCCTACACTTTCGACCCGCTTATAGACTCCTCAGACGTCGAGCCGTCATTCTGGCAGTCACTCGCTTCCCTGATTCAGGAACGATATGACAAATATGACGGGTTCGTGGTTCTGCACGGGACCGACACCATGGCATATTCAGCATCCGCGTTGAGCTTCATGCTCGGAAACCTGGCTAAGCCGGTAGTGTTCACAGGAAGCCAGCTTCCGATCGGGGTGCCGCGCACAGACGGCAAGGAAAACCTCATATCGGCCGTGGAGATCGCCTCCGCGAAGGGAACCGAAGGTTTCCCGCGGGTGCCGGAGGTCTGTATATTCTTCAATTCCAAATTATTGAGAGGGAACCGTTCCGTCAAGATCAGTTCTGAGGATTTCAGCGCCTTCCGTTCACCGAACTGTCCTCCTTTGGCCGAGGCCGGCATCAGCATCAAGTACAACGACAATGTCATACGACGTCCTGCGCGATGGGACGAGCCCATGAGGATCAGCACCATGCTGGACACAAGGGTCTCAATTCTCAAGGTCCACCCTGGAATCACGCCGCAAGTGATGAAATATTTCCTCTGCGGCCCCGACATCCGCGCCGCCATCATCGAAACCTACGGTTCCGGCAACGCCCCGTCAAGGCCGTGGTTTCTGGAGACTGTCAAGGAAGCCGCAGGAATGGGCAAGGTTCTGATGAATGTGACCCAATGCCTTTCTGGAACAGTCAACATGGACATCTACGCCACAGGAAAGGCCCTTGAAAAGGCCGGCGTTGTCTCCGGAGCCGACATCACGACAGAAAGCGCGCTCGCCAAACTGTTCTACCTTATGGGCAGGAGTCAAGACAATGAATGGGTGAAGTCAAGGCTCGGCGAGAATCTGCGAGGAGAAATTTCCCTATAAATATTGCCAATTGGAAATAATTTAGTAAATTGCAACGGTTTTGTAGAAGGTTTTTGCCCGAGCAAAGCCACAGAAAAAGATAACTATTTATACATTATCAATTTAAATTAAACACACAAAAACAGTTATGAAAAAGTTTTTCATGTTTTTGGCAGTAGCAGGTGTCCTCACCTTCACTGCAAACATCGCATCCGCTCAGGATCAGCCAGCCGCTGACAACGCAGCCGCAACAGAGCAAGTTGAGACTGCCGCTCCAGCTCAGCCAATGTCCGCAGAGGATCTCCTCAAGGGTACCGGAGAGGACGTTCCTATGCACCAGCAGATCAAGACCTACTTCATCCAGGGAGGTCCTGGCTTCATGTCAATGATCCTCCTCTGCCTCATCATCGGTCTTGCGCTCGCGATCGAGAGAATCCTTTACCTCTCATTCTCAAAGACAAACACCAAGAAGCTTCTCAAGAATGTCGAGGCCGCTCTCGCACAGGGTGGCGTAGAGAAGGCCAAGGACGTTTGCCGCAACACCAAGGGTCCTGTCGCCAGCATCTTCTACGATGGTCTCAACCACTACAGTGAGGGCATCGATGTAGTCGAGAAGAGAATCACCTCTGCAGGCGGAGTTCAGATGAGCCTCATGGAGAACAACCTCTCATGGATCGCCCTGTTCATCGCTCTTGCCCCTTCACTTGGATTCTTGGGAACTGTAATCGGTATGGTACAGGCCTTCGACGCGATCGAGGCCGCGGGTGACATCTCCCCTAACATCGTTGCCGGAGGTATGAAGGTCGCCCTTATCACCACCGTCGGCGGTCTTATCGTCGCCATGATTCTCCAGGTGTTCTACAACTATATTCTTTCCAGAATCGACGCCCTCTCCATCGACATGGAGAACGCTTCGATCGATCTCGTTGACGTTCTTGCAAAGAACGAGAAGAAATAATTTGTAGAGACAATTTTTAGAATCTGATTATAATGAATAAGATATTCAAAATAACCGGATGGGTATTGGGTCTCCTCGGAATCGTCTTCGGAATCCTGGCCTTCGTCAATGAGGGCTCTTCCGTTGACCTCCTCCTCAGATACACCTACTTCCTCTTCTTCGCGGCGGTAGTCATCTGGATCGGACTCGCGATATTCATCGCCGGAAGGAACAACCCTAAGAACCTGCTCAAGGCCGCCGGTGTGGTGGTCGGAGTCGCCGCTCTGGTTGTTCTGGCCTACGTGCTCTCAGCTGGAGCACCGGCTCTTAATGTCAAGACACAGCCTACTCCACAGTGGCTTAAACTGACTGACACAATGCTTCTTCTGACCTACGTCCTCGGTGGTGCCGCCATCATCGCCATTATCGTAGGCGCTGTCAGAGACGCGATCAACAACAAATAACATCTAAGTAAGCTATGGCAAGAAAAACACCGGGACTGAACACACAATCGACAGCCGATATCGCGTTCCTTCTGCTCTGCTACTTCCTGATGACGTCCACCATGGACCAGCAGTCAGGTCTGCAGCGCCGTCTCCCTCCTATGCCTGACCAGAATCAGAAAACGGAAGACACGAAGGTCAACAAGCGTAACATCATCATCGTGAAGATCAACTCTTCCGACAGACTGTTTGCCGGTGACCAGCTTATGGATGTTAGCCAGCTTAAAGACAAAATCAAGGAGTTCATCACCAACCCAAGCAACGACCCTAATCTTCCTGAAAGGGAGATGAAGAACATTGAGGGCTACGGTGAATATCCTGTTTCCAAAGGAGTCATCTCTCTCCAGAATGACCGTGGAACCAGCTATAGGGCCTACATCGCAGTTCAGAACGAACTCGTGAAGGCAATCAACGAAGTCCGTGATGACTTCTGCAAACAGAACTACGGGAAGGCCTACGCCTTCTTGACAGAGGATCAGCAGAAGATTGTCAGGGAAGCAATTCCACAGAACATTTCTGAGGCAGAGCCTAAAGACGTCACCAAAAAATAAAGAGGAGGACTAAACAATGCCTAATTTTAAAAGAAGCGGTAAAAAAGAAATGCCGGAGTTGGGAACCAGCTCAGACATCGTGTTCATGTTCCTGTTCTTCTTCATGGTGACCTCACAGCTCCGCTCCACGGAGGTTAAGGTGAGAGTAAGGCTTCCGGAAGCTACGGAAGTGGCGAAACTTGAGAGAAAGGATTTGGCCTCATACATCTACATCGGATCACCTACCGCTCAGTATCAGAGCCAGTACGGCACCGAGGCGCGTATCCAGCTGAACGATTCTTTCAAGACCACCAATGACATCCGTGACTTCATCGCCGCCGAGCGCGACGCGATGAGCGAGGTTGACCGCCAGTTGATGCAGGTCTCAATCAAGGCAGACGAAGACGCAAGAATGGGTATCGTGACGGACGTGAAGCAGGAGCTCAGGCGATGCTCCGCCCTCAAGATCATGTACGCTGCCAGAAAAGCAGAGAGCAAGTAATCATTCTTGAAATAGTTGAGAGAGGGATTGACCTGACGGTTAGTCCCTTTCTTTTTTTTGATTTTTATACTACCTTTGTGAGATTGAATCAAATGTCATAAAAATATGGTAACGAGGAGTAAAGTAAAGGCCTTGCTTAAGGCGGCGCCAGGACAAGAGGTCCTTGCCAAAGGTTGGGTCCGTACAAAAAGGGGAAACAAGCAGATCAAATTCATCGCCCTTAACGATGGATCCACGGTCAATAACATCCAAGTTGTTGTAGATATGGCCAATTTCGACGAGGCGCTGATCTCCAGGATCACGACCGGAGCGAGCATCAGCGTGACCGGAGACTTGATCGAGTCCGTGGGAAGTGGCCAGGCGGTTGAGATCCAAGCCAAGGGAATCGAGATCCTCGGCGAATGTGATCCTGTAAGGTACCCTCTCCAGAAGAAAAACACGTCCCTTGAATACCTCCGTACCGTGGCACACCTCCGCCCGAGGACAAACACATTCGGAGCAGTGCTTAGAATCCGCCACGCTATGGCGTTCGCCATCCATAAATTCTTCAATGACAAGGGTTTCGTTTACCTTAACACTCCTCTGATCACAGAGTCTGACGCCGAGGGAGCCGGGGATATGTTCCAGGTGACGACGCTCAACCTTGAGAATGTACCAAAAAAAGAGAACGGGAAAGTCGACTTCAGCAAGGACTTCTTCGGGAAAAAGACCAGCCTGACTGTAAGCGGGCAGCTGGAGGGAGAGCTCGGGGCCACTGCCGTAGGTGAGATCTACACTTTCGGTCCGACATTCAGGGCTGAGAACTCGAACACGCCAAGGCACCTCGCGGAATTCTGGATGATCGAGCCGGAGATGGCCTTCTACGACATCAATGACAATATGGTTCTGGCCGAGGAATTCGTCAAATATCTCGTGCAGTACGCTCTTGACAATTGCGCAGACGACCTTAAGTTCCTCAACGACAAGTACGACGACGGGCTCATAGAAAGACTGAAGAGCGTCCTTGGAATCGCTTTCCAGAGAGTGACCTACACAGAGGCTGTAGAGATTCTCGAGGAAGCGGTGAAGAACGGGACCCAGTTCGAATACCCTGTTCACTGGGGGACTGATTTCCAGAGCGAGCACGAGCGCTATCTGGTGGAAAAACACTTCGGCAAGCCGGTGATCCTCACGGATTTCCCTAAGGACATCAAGGCATTCTACATGAAACAGAACGAGGACGGAAAGACAGTACGCGGGATGGACGTGCTCTTCCCGAAAATCGGTGAGATCATCGGTGGCTCAGAGAGGGAAGCATCTCTTGAGAAACTGGAGCAGAGAATCGACGAGCTCAAGATGAGCCGCAAGAACCTCGAATGGTACATCGACACCCGCAGGTACGGAACCGTGCCACACAGCGGATTCGGACTCGGATTCGAGAGACTGCTGCTCTTCGTCACCGGAATGGCGAACATCCGCGATGTTATTCCGTTCCCAAGGACACCAAAGAACGCTGAATTCTAAAAATCAACGAATATGTTAGTGATCGGAATAGCCGGTGGTTCAGGCTCCGGAAAGACAACTGTCGTCAACGCGATAACCGAGAAGCTGAAGGAAAAGGTAGTGGTGATTCCTCAGGACTCCTACTACAAGGATTCCAGCCATCTACCACTTGAGGAGAGGCAACAGATCAACTTCGACCACCCCGACGCCATCGACTTCAAGCTCCTGTGCAGTCAGCTCAGGGATCTTAAGAGCGGCAAGTCCATTGAGCAGCCGGTATATTCCTACATCACTTGCTCAAGGTCCAAGACCGAGACTGTCACAGTCGAGCCTGCGGAGGTCATCATAATCGAAGGCATACTCGTGTTCACATGCAAGGAACTCCGGGATCAGATGGACATCAAGATATTCGTGGATGCGGATGACGATGACCGCCTGATGAGGGTGATGGCCCGTGACATTCTGGAAAGGGGCAAGACCGTGGAGACCGTCATCGAGCGGTACACCAAGACGGTCAAGCCCATGTACCTCCAGTTCATAGAGCCGAGCAAACGTTACGCTGACATCATCATCCCGCAAGGCGGGCACAACAAGGTGGCCATTGACATCATTTCCGCCACAATAGAGAAATCCCTCAGGGAGAAAGAACTGGCCAAAGCCGAATAGGCCGGAATATTCAAAGAAATCAATGCTATGAAGAGCGATGACAAGGCAGGATTGTATATAACCGTCATATTCCATCTGGCGGTGGTGATCGTGCTGCTTGTCTGTCAGATCTCATCCGCGTTGAAAAGGGAAAACACATTCGTGCTTGACTTCTCCAAGCAGGAGAAAGTCGAGAAAGAACAGGCTGAACGTAATCTTAAGGAAGAGGTCAGCGAAAGGCTTGACAGAATGTTGGCGGAAGCCGCAGGCGTACCGATCCGTAATGTGGCTGTAGACAGGGGGGCTCTCAAGGACGACAGAAACACCAACGCCGAAGAGCTCTACAAGGATGCCGAGAAACTGGCGCGGGAACTTAAGGACGGGCCGAAATTTGACGAGCCTGACGAAGACTACGCCGCTGTCAGCAAGCCAGAAGTCCGAAAAGAGGAGGAACGTGAAAGATCATCATACAAAGGTCCTTCGGTTGTCTCATACGAACTTGACGGGCGCAAGGCCAGCAAGCTTTCCATTCCGGCCTACAGATGTTTGGGAGCCGGGCATGTCACTGTGATAATCACTGTTGACCCATCCGGGAAAGTGCTTAACGCAAAGGTTCAGGACGGAGTGTCCTCCGATGACAAGTGCCTCAGGGACTTTGCGGTCAGGGCCGCGAGACTTTCGAGGTTCTCGGCATCTGGAACAGCCCCGGCAAGACAGACAGGAAATATCGTATATTTGTTCGTTGCCCAATAATATCGCGTTTGCAGACACAGCTGATGAACAGGAAGACATTGACCATATTTATCGCAGCGGCGGTGGCTCTCATCGGAGGGATCACCCTTGCTGTGATTAAATTATACTCGGAGGCCACAGACAGCGCCAAAGTTGATGATTCTCGCTTTCTGGAGACGCATCCGCTCATCAAGGCGGTGCCGTCGGACGCCGCTATGGTCTTCTGCACAAAAAACTTCGGGAGACTTTGTGAATATCTTGGCGATTCCGTGTCTGTTTTCAGTGAGTTGTCCTCAGGGAAATTCAACAGGATCGCTTCACATAGTTACAACAGCCTGAGAAAAGCCCAGGCGATCATCTCCGTGCATTACAGCAAGGATCTTCCTCCTCTTATGATCATCGACGCCGGTAAAGCCCTCACCGACTCCACCGAGGATTTCCGAAGGCTGATGGCCGACGCCGACTCATCAAGACTCATAACAAGGACCAACGGTCACCTTCTGCTGATATCATCATCAGAGACAATCATAAACTCGTCGATAAGACATCTTGAGGAAGGACACAGTGTCCTTGAGGCAAAAGGTTTTTCGGAAATAGCGTCATCAACGGCCGGTGATGATGTCATTTTCTTATCCAACGCCTACACGGACAATATCATCGGAGCGTATTTCGCAAAAAAGCACCGCAAATCCAGAGACTTTTTCAAAGAGTTGTCTGAATGGACAGCCTTCAGCATAACAAGGCACACTGACGCCGGGGTCTCGATGCGTGGGACCTTGCTTTACTCCAACGAACCGTCATATTATCTCAATATGCTCACGCACGCCGGTTCCTCAGGAGTCAAAATCGCCGAGGCCGTTCCTTCTAACGTCGATTTCATCATCGACATTCCCATTGGGAATATCACATCCTACATAAAGTCATACAGAAACTACCTTGACTCCAGAAGCCGGCTTGACAAGTTCGAGGCGCTTATGGAAACCCAGAAAAAAGAATTTGGACAGAACGCCGAAGAATGGGCAAAGGCGCTGGACATCAAGGAAGTGTCCGTCATAAACTTACATTTCGGTGACAAACTGCGCGGAATCCTGATGCTGCGCCCAGGAAACAAACAAAAGGCGGACAAGATCAGCGGAATGAAATGCGCCGGATACGCCTCAGCCATATTCGGCAATATATTCACCGTTGAAGAAGAAAATACGTGCGCCTTGGTAAAGGACTGGATTGTAGTCGGAGCGGAGGATTGCGTCAAGGAATATTCAAAGGCGGATTTCATCAAGGAGACCCTCGCCGCGCGCTTCGTGACGGAAGGCCTTGACAGGGTTCCGGGGAAAAACTGTGGAGCTTGGGTGTATCACTCTCTCAGCGAGGATCCCAACCTGCTTGAAACCACATTCAGTCCGATGATGGCTAAAGGCTGCAAAAAGATTCTCAAGGGGGCGTCATACGTTCCGGTCGTAATCTCCGCGGGGACGGAGGGTGGCAAAGTAAGCCTGGACTTCAATCTGGACAGAATCATGTTCGGCAAAGGGAGCGTTCCGACCTCTCTGTCCGGAAGAGACACAACAGTGATTGTGCCCGAAGGGCCTTTCAAGGTCTTGAACTGCGCCACAGGCAAGGTCAACACGCTTTACCAGAACAGTCATCTGTCAATTTGCATGCGGGACGAGAACGGGAAGGATGTCTGGGGTGTGCCGTTCAAGTCGAGAATTTGCGGCTATGTCCAGGAAGTCGATTACTACAACAACGGGAAGATCCAGTACCTGTTCGCCGCAGGATCCCGGATGTACCTGATTGACAGGCTCGGACGCTTTGTCTCGGGATTTCCTGCCGAGACAGGCAAGATAATTGCGGCAGGTCCGGCCGTGTACGATTTCACGGGGGCGAAAGGCTATACCGCGATGGTACTGCACAAAGACAACACCGTAGGCTATTATGACCTGCACGGCAGGCAGGTCCCTTCTTGGAAGGGAATAACAGCCGATGAGACTATAAAAAGCCTTCCTGAGCTTCTGGAAGGTAATGGTAAAAAATACTGGGTGGTCAGGACTTCGGCCCAGACCTTGGTCTTTCCGTTCTCTGGCGGAGAGGTTCTGGTCAAGGGAGAAGGGAACAAGATGATCCGGCCGGACAGTAAGGTTGAGATTACGGACAAAGGGTTCAACGCGGTTTGCTATGACGGAAAGGAGAGAACCTTCAAGTCCGGAAAATAAAAACGAACATCATGAACGAATTCAAATTCGAATCAGTGAACAAGCTTCTGGAGGACAGCTTCAGAAAGAATTGGGACAGGTTGGCGCTATCCAACTATCAAGGAGTCAGCCTATGCTACAGGGATGTGGCGAGACGCATAGAGAAACTTCACATCGCTTTCGAGAAATGCTTCCTGCACAAAGGTGACAAGGTGGCCATCTGCGCGCGAAACCAAGTGAACTGGGCAGTCAGCTTTCTGGCCACAATGACCTACGGAGCCGTTCCTGTACCGATCCTTCACGAATTCAAGCCCGGGAATATTCATTATCTCGTGAATCACTCCGAGGCAAAGGTTCTCTTCGTTGACGATGTGGTCTGGGAAGGTTTGAGCGCCGATGAGATGCCTGGGCTGTTCGCTGTGGTACGCATCAACACGTTCCAGCTCCTATATTCAAAGGTACCTCGCATCACCGAGGCCAGGGAGCACATGAATGAATATTTCGGCAAACGCCACCCGAACAGTTTCGAGCCGGAAGACCTCAATTATTACAAGGACTCCCCTAACGAGCTGGCTTTGATCAACTACACCTCTGGAAGTTCCGGCTTCTCGAAGGGAGTGATGATTCCTTACAGGGCGATATGTTCGAACATCCAGTTCGCCAAGCACGTCCTCAGCGAGCTTGACAACCACACCAACGTGGTCGCCATGCTACCTTCCGCCCACATGTACGGCATGATGTTCGAATTCCTCTTCGAGATGTGCATAGGCGCGCACGTACATTTCCTGACCAGGGTTCCAAGCCCGAAAATCATAATGCAGGCACTCGCCGAGGTCAAGCCGAACATCATCATCGCAGTGCCGCTGATCATCGAGAAAGTCTACAAATCCAAGATCCAGAAGCTTGTTGAGAAAGGGACGATCAAGACCTTGCTGAAGGTTCCTGTCATCGACAAGATGATCCAGAAGAAAATCTGCGGAGAGCTCGTGAGCGCTTTCGGTGGCAACTTTATAGAGGTCATCATGGGAGGTGCGGCATTCAACAAAGAGATCGAGAAGTTCTTCTGGGACATCGCGTTCCCTTACACTGTAGGCTACGGAATGACAGAGTGCGCCCCTATCATCACCTACGCCCACTACAACGACAAGAGGCTCTACTCATGCGGCAAGGCCGCGCTGAACATGGAGATCAGGATCGACTCTTCCGACCCTGAAAACATTGAAGGAGAGATTCAGGTTCACGGACCGAACACAGCATTGGGCTATTTCAAGAACGAGGAGGCAACAAAGGACCTCTTCACCGAGGACGGTTGGCTCAGGACCGGAGACATGGGTGTCATCGACAAGGAAGGCTTCCTTTACATCAGAGGACGTTCCAAGTGCATGATTCTCGGACCTAACGGCCAGAACATCTATCCGGAGGAGCTTGAGTCCGTGATCAATTCATTCGCCTACGTCGTGGACTCTCTCGTCATCGAGGACAATGGAGGTCTGACTGCCCTCGTCTACCCGGACTACCATCAGGCCGAACTGGACGGAATGAACCGCGAGGATCTTGAGAAGACTCTTAAAGGGCAACTCCCGGAGATGAACAAGGAGATCCCTAACTATGCTCAGATCAAAAAGATAGAGTTTATGCCTGAGGATTTCGAAAGGACTCCTAAGCGCAGCATCAAGAGATACCTCTACCAGAGAAACAAATAATGGAAAAATTCGATCAGCGATACCTTGAGATGGCCGAGATCTGGGCCAAGAATTCCTACTGCAAGAGACGGCAGGTGGGAGCGATTCTGGTAAAGGACAGGATGATCATCTCTGACGGCTACAACGGGACCCCTTCCGGTTTCGAGAATGTCTGCGAGGACGAGAACGGAGCCACAAAGCCGTACGTCCTCCATGCGGAAGCCAACGCCATCACCAAGGTGGCCAAGTCAGGTAACAGCAGCCTTGGAGCGACTCTCTTCGTGACAGCCTCGCCCTGCATCGAATGTTCGAAACTGATCATCCAGGCCGGCATCAAAAGAGTCGTCTACAAGGATGAGTACCGTCTCACTGACGGGGTGGACCTGCTCCGCAAGGCAGGAATAGAAGTCGAAAAAATAGATTAGGATGAAACGAATATCTTCCGTCTGGATCGCTGTTCTGGGAATAGCCGTGGGGGCGCTCGCCGTGCTGTCCTACAATGCCTACACCCAGAAAAAGGCGATGCTTCGCGTACAGTATCAGGATTGGCGAAAACTGAACCTTATCCTTGACCAGATTGACAGGAACTACGTCGACACGATAGATGTGGAAAAAGTCACCGATGCGGCGATCACGGCAGCGTTGGCTGAGCTTGATCCGCATTCTGTCTACATGCCGCCGGTGGAACTGACCGAAGCTGAAACCGATCTGGCCGGCAATTTTGACGGCATCGGAATCCAGTTCAACGTCCCGAACGACACCGCGATCGTGCTTGAGGTCATTCCTGGGGGGCCTTCCGAAAAAGTCGGGCTGCAGCAAGGAGACCGAATCCTCAAGGTCGGGGACAAGGACATCGCCGGGGTCAAATTTCCACAGGACAGCATGGTACGCAGGATGAAAGGCCCGGCGGGGACGAAGGTCACTGTTACTGTCGGAAGAGGGAACGAGGTGATTCCGTTTGAGATCACCAGAGGTAAGATTCCTATGCATTGCGTGGACGCGTCCTTTATGATCAACGACACGACCGGCTACATCAAGCTCTCCAAGTTCTCCAGAACGACATTTTCCGAGTTCTCCCAAGCCAGCGCGGGGCTGCTCGAAAATGGTATGAGGAAATTGATTTTCGACCTGCGCGACAACACCGGAGGATATTTCGATCAGGCGCTGCTGCTCAGCGACATGTTCCTCAAGAAAGGTGACGAGATCGTCTATATGCAGGGACTGCACCGCAAGAAGGACGACTACAAGGCCGACGGCAAGGGCATCCTTCAGGACATTGGCCTGACAGTGCTGATCAACGAGTCCACGGCCTCCTCAAGCGAGATTTTCGCCGGAGCCATGCAGGACAACGACAGAGGCGTCATCATGGGGCGCCGCTCATTCGGCAAGGGACTTGTGCAGGAACCGGTCTATTTCAGTGATGGTTCAGGAGTGCGTCTCACGGTGGCGAGGTTCTACACGCCATCGGGACGGTGCATTCAGAAGCCATATTCAGAAGACTACCAGTACGACATCTACAAGCGCTACGCCGACGGTGAGATGTACGATGCGGACAGCATCAAGGTGGATTCCACAGCGGCCTACAAGACAGTCGCCGGCAGGACGGTCTATGGTGGCGGCGGCATCATCCCAGACGTGTTCGTGCCTGTGGACACCACAAGAGCCACCAAATTCTTCATCGCATGCAACAAGAAAGCGACGCAGATGAGATTCGCCTCGGCTATGTTCGACAAGTACAAGGGCCGCCTCTCGGAAATTGACAGTGACACCGAACTCGGCAGATTCCTGGACAATCTGAACCTTCCTGCCGCTTTCCGTGAATATGCCTCCGCCAAGGACGGCATCACCTGCACGCAAAAAGAATGGGAAGAGACTTCTGAATATCTCCTCCCACAACTCCGTGCCCTTGTCGGGCGGTATTCCAAACTCGGTGAGAACGCCTTCTACAAGATGTACCTCAACGTGGATCCTACGCTGAAAAAGGCTATTGAATCGGACTCACGTAATCTTTTACATCCTGCCCGCTGACAGGATTGCCTCCAAGAATCATCAGACGCTCGACGACATTGCGTAGTTCTCTGATGTTTCCAGTCCAAGATTTCTCCTGAAGCAGTTTGATCGCTTCGGGAGAAAATGTTTTTATAGGCATGCCGGATTCCGTGCTGATCTGGTTGACAAAATATTCAGCCAGAAGAGGAATGTCCGACTTTCTCTCATCCAAAGAAGGCACCTTGATCACGATCACGCTTAGACGGTGGTAAAGGTCTTCCCTGAAATTGCCTTTGGCGATCTCATCCTGAAGGTTTTTGTTGGTGGCCGCCACAACCCTCACGTCCACGACGATGTCCTTGTCACTGCCGACCCTTGAGAGTTTCTTTTCCTGAAGGACACGGAGCACCTTCGCCTGCGCGGCAAGGCTCATGTCACCGATCTCGTCCAGGAAGAGGGTTCCGCCGTCAGCCTGCTCGAACTTGCCTTTGTGCTGTTTGATGGCCGAGGTGAACGCCCCTTTCTCGTGGCCGAACAACTCGCTTTCAATCAGTTCCGAAGGGATGGCGGCGCAGTTCACCTCAATGTAAGGCATCGCGCTGCGGGCGCTCTGCTCATGAAGGCTCCTGGCCACAAGTTCCTTGCCGGATCCATTAGGACCAACGATCAGCACACGGGCATCCGTCGGGGCCACCTTCGAGATGATGTCGCGCACGTGCTGGATCGGCTCCGACTCCCCTATCATCCGTTGCCCGTAAACTTTCTTTTTAAGACTCTTGTTCTCGGAAATGATGGTTGCCTTCTCGGAGGCGTTCTTGATGGTGATAAGGATCCTGTTAAGATCCAACGGCTTCTGGATGAAATCAAAAGCACCTTTCTTGATGCACTCCACAGCCGTCTCGATGTCTCCGTGGCCGGAAATCATCACTATCGCCGAATCAATGCCCTCGGCCACCATTTTTTCCAGAACCTCGGTACCGTCCATTCCCGGCATCTTGATGTCGCAGAAAATCACATTGTACCTTTCCTTATCGACCATCGCCAATGCCGTGGTTCCATCCTCGGCGACATCGACATCATATCCTTCGTCACTCAAAATCTCTTTCAGAGAGTTCCTGATGGCCCTCTCGTCATCAACAATCAATATCTTCATAGAAATACGTCTTAATCCTTATTCATCATGCGGACATTTTCTCTTCGTAAAATCATTCCGGTTCCAGAAGAATTCCCTGCCACAATCCATAGATCGCACAAGGCAATCCGCAATACAAATATCGGACAAATTTCTTTCTTTGGGAAATGAAAAGGAATTTTACATAAAATTTGATAATTTTGCCGTATGAAACTACCTGACATCATCATAGCCATCGACGGCTATTCATCGACAGGCAAGAGCACGCTTGCCAAACTGATAGCGGAACATTACGGATTCCTTTACCTTGACTCCGGAGCACTTTACCGTGGGGTGACCCTGTTCGCCATAGAGAAAGGGCTCATCAGGGAAGACGGAGCCATAGACGAGGCAGGCCTCAAGACGGCGCTACCGGAACTGGCTCTCGATTTCAGGGCCGAAGGCACGTTCATCGGAGACAGATGCATAGAGAAGGAGATCCGCACGCTGGAGGTTTCCGGCCATGTCAGCCCGATCTCGGCGATTCCGTTTGTCAGGGAATATGTTGACGAGCGTCTCCATGCTTTCGGACGGCGGAAAAGAATCGTGATGGACGGACGGGACATCGGCACGACGGTCTTCCCGGACGCGGAGGTGAAGATATTCATGACCGCCAGCGATGAAGTCAGGGCCGGGAGGCGTTTCGACGAGATGAAAGCCAAAGGGCTGGACCCGAAACTGGAGGACGTGCTGAAGAACCTTCAGGAAAGGGACTACATCGACTCGCACAGGGAGGTGTCACCCCTCTCCAGGGCCACGGACGCTTTCGTGCTGGACAACTCGGACATGAACCTGCACGAGGAGCTTGTCTGGTTCCAAGGGTTGGTGCAAGGACGTTTCGGAATCCTTGAATAGAGCCATGAACCTTCATGTCGAGATTGAGAGGCATTCCGGCTTCTGCGGAGGCGTGATCAGAGCGATCAGCCGCGCCGAGAAATTTCTGGAGGAGTTTCCCGGCAAGACACTATACTCTCTTGGCGACATAGTCCACAATGAGGCGGAACTCCGGAGGCTTGGCGAAAAAGGGCTCGTCACGATCGACAAGGATGGGCTGATGAATATTCCCGAGCCATCATCGAAGACATTGCTGATCAGGGCGCACGGCGAGCCGCCGCAGACATATTCATTGGCCCGAAAGCTTGGTGTTACGGTGATTGACTGCACATGCCCGGTGGTTCTGAAACTGCAAAAAAGCATCAGGGAGGCCTATGAGAGGGTCAAGCCGGCCGGAGGGCAGATCATCATATTCGGAAAGATCGGTCATGCCGAGGTTCTGGGGCTGTTGGGGCAGGTCGATGGTGACGCTGCCGTGATCGAGAATATGCCGATGCTGCTTTCCGCTCTTGAGAACGGTTCCATCAGGACAGACAGGCCGCTGGAGATATTCTCGCAGACCACCAAGAGTCCGGCGGAATATTCAGAGATCTGCAGGGTGCTTTCAGAAGCGCTTCGGCAGTTCAATCGCTCGGACGGTGAGTCTGCCGAACCGTCTGGACGGGCGCTTCGACAGGCTCAGCGACCGCTAAGATCTGAGACTTACGAAGAAGCGGTATATGGTCAAGCCAGCCTGACAGTTCACAACACAATCTGTTCGCAGGTGGCGTCACGACATGAGGAACTGGCCGAATTCGCGTCGAAGCACGATGTGATCGTCTTTGTGTCAGGAGCCTCCAGTTCCAACGGGAAAGTGCTTTTCGACCTTTGCAAGTCCAGGAATCCGCACACCTATCATATTTCAGAATCTTCGGAACTGGAACAAGACTGGTTTTCGGACGGGGACAAGGTCGGTGTCTGCGGCGCGACCTCCACACCAGGATGGCTTTTGAGGCAGGTCACAGAGACTATTTCAAGATTCTGAGCCACCGGTCGTGGAGTATGCCGAAACGACCCATAATATATGGAAATCCATTGAATACAAGAATTTTTTGCAGGAATATTCACAAATAGTTAACTTTGTGAATGATTTGATTGCTCATCAATCTTTTGAAATCTAAGTCAAACAGATCGCTTAAGTTGAGGCAAGGTTTTAACGGTTAACAAATTCATAACATATTTTTATGGCAACAACAGCAGATTTTAAGAACGGCCTTTATATCAGCTACAACGGCAAGCCTTGCCAGGTAGTCTATTTCCAGCACGTTAAGCCTGGAAAGGGTCCGGCTTTCGTAAAGACAAAGCTTCGCAACCTTGAGAACGGAAGAATCCTTGAGAACACCTTCACTGCGGGTATGAAGATCGATGTCATCAACGTCGAGAGACGTCCTTACCAGTTCCTCTACTCTGACGAGGACGGATTCAACTTCATGCACGAGGAGACCTACGAGCAGATCCACCTGCCTCACGATGTTGTCGAAAACGCTGACCTTATGAAGGAAGGACAGCACGTCGAGATGATGTTCGTCACCGAGCCTGAGGAGAAGTGCCTTACCTGTGAGCTTCCTACGTATGTTACCCTTGAGGTGACCTACACCGAGCCGGCTGTGAAGGGCAACACCGCCTCCACCAGCGCTTTGAAGGAGTGTACCCTCGAGACCGGTGCCAAGATCATGGTTCCGCTCTTCATCAATCAGGGCGACAAGATCACTGTCAACACCACCGACCGCTCCTACGGTCAGAGAGTGTAATAATCACAATGGCATTCCTGAAATCCAGTCTTGCATAATTCAGCAAGGCTCTGAAATTTAGAGGAAAACCGGACGACTCTCCCGAGTCGCCCGGTTTTTCTTCGTAGTCCTCCAAAGGGAGCATTATTTGGAGAAAACGCTCTCGTCAAGCACAAATTCACCTATAACTGGAGCAATATTCGTCATTAATGATTCCATCGAATCCATAGGCTCTTACCGCATCACCAACCACCAATAATGGGGTATTTCACAATATTATTTCTGTTTCTTATGTTTTGTATATGTTTCTTTTCGTTTTTTACGTTTATTGCGCATATTATTGCGGTTCAAATATTTAACGCCTAGATATATGAACTACTTTAAAGACAGAAATGAGCTCGCTCCGTTCGTCAACCTGCGGAGCGACGTGGGCTTCAAGGCCGTGTTCGCGGACAGGAACAACAAGGACATCCTCATCGGGGTGCTGAACCAGATCCTCCCTCCCGAGGCGAGGATCGAGGACATCAAGGAGTATTCAGACAGGGAGCAGCAACAGGATGTGGTCTACGGGAAGAAGACAGTGCTGGACCTGGTCTGCGTGGACAAGGACGACAGGACGTTCATTGTGGAGATGCAGTCCGCCGAGGAGGACAGCTTCTTCGAGCGGTGCGTCTATTATGCGTCGGGGCTGTACCATCTGGAGCTGTCGGAGGGGGATCTATACGGGAAGCTCCATCCGGTCTATGTGGTGTCGTTCCTGAACTACCGCCTGAGGCACGACGACGAGTCGCTGTGGGACACCGACCACTTCATCTCCTACTGGAGGTTCTCCGAAAAACGCACCGGAATGGTTGCGGATCAGACAATTAGTGTTATCTTTGTGGAGCTGGCGCTGTTCACCAAGACGCTGGAGGAGTGCGTGACAGAGTCCGACAGGCTGTTCTACATATTCAGGAACAGCGGCGGCTTCCAAAAGGTTCCGGAGTGGATCGAGGAGGCCGGAGGGATCTCCAGGCGGCTCGCCGAGGCGTGCGAGGTGGCGGCGTTCGACAAGGAGAAGAAACTTAAATACGAGATCGACAAGATGAACGAGAGAGACATTCTTGCGCAGCGCGTGTTCGCCGAGCGCAAGGGCTTCGAGAAAGGCTATGCAGACGGAGAGGCCAAGGGACTGGCTGACGGGACAGCCAAAGGGATGGCCGATGGTATGGCTAAGGGTATGGCTAAAGGTGTCGCGGAAGGTAAAGCCGAGGGTAAGGCCGAGGTGGCAAAGGCGTTGATAGGCATCGGTATGCCTGTTGAGCAGATTGTCAGCGTCACTGGGCTGACCGCCGAGCAGGTGGAGGCGCTTAAATAAAGACGGGACGAGGTTCTGGCTTTACTCGAAGCCGACAGACATGCGGAAGGACTTCAACATGCTGGGCGGCATAGTGAACAATGCCATGGGACAGAACCTTTACAGCGGGGATGTCTTCGTGTTCGTGAACGCAACTGACATCCCTTTCGTGTCAGTTGCATTAAATCTTTGTCAATACGTATTTCTTCGGATGCTTACGCTACATCGGGCAACAGAATCAAAGAAGGGCGGCCGCTGATTGCGGTCGCCCTTCTTCAGGATATTATATTCAAAAATTTACTTGATCAAGACATTCTTGACCTCCCATGTAGGAGCGACAGCTGTTGTGCTCACGTACTTGAAGGCAATCTGCATCTTGGAACCAACAAAGGCCTTGAGATCAATCTCACCGGACTCAACAAAAGTCCAGTTGTTTCCGGCAGGCTTGACAGGGATGTCAATGCGTGTCCACTCGGAAGCTCCGGATTTTTTAGCAAGCAGGAAGATGTGATCATCGACATTGCCGGAATTCAAGTAGTTCAAAGCGTGGCTGAATGTCAGAACAGCGGCATCTGCATCAGTAAGGTCAACCTCAGGAGAAACCAGAAGAGCCTCTGCGGCGAGGTTCTTGCCGACATAAGCCGAAGCCTTCATGTAACCTCCATTTCTGCTATCGAATGACCACACATAAGTGCTTCCGGTTGGAAGAGTAACATTCTCAATTGTAAATGAGTTATCCTTCTGCGTCAGGGCATCCTCAAGATAAGCCTTGCCAGCCTTCTGGGAAACAGTGCATGTGCCATCAGAAGAATCCGATCCCTTATAAGAAGCAAACTTGATGTCGCACGAACGCGCATCACCATCATTTGCAGCGACAGAGAACTTGGCTACAGCGGTGTCGGCAGGGTTAGGCTCGATCTTGGTAGGAACGCCCTTGACATAGTCCATTCCGACATACTTAACCCAATCGCAGTCCTCTGGAATTGAAGGGAACACACCGTTACCCTTGTAAGCGACCTTCACAGAGAAGTCACCACCATTCTTGCCAACGGCAGCAGATGTGTTGACAACCTTGATCAAAGACTTCTTGATGCTTATCACAGTCACGTTGACAAGCTGAGGGCTGCCCTTGTAAGAGCCTACAGGACCTTCAACAGTCACAACATCACCAAGTTCGATTCCGAGGCTGGTGAAGTTCTTCTCAGCACCTTTCTTGTCAAGTGTACCATAGATGTAAACAGAACCTGTCTCATCCTCAAGATACCAGTTGCCATAAGTAGTGTTGGCGATTGAGGTGCAAACACCTTTCACTCTTACGTTCTTACCTTCAGGACTGGCATTAGCCTCAGCGCAGGTCACGGTGACAGCGGTCATAGATCCCTGACGAACCCTTACGAACTGAGAGTTGTCACCTACTTTGATGGTAAGCTCAAGCTCGCGTCCGCCCTCGAAAGCCTCTGCGGAGAAAGTGACCTTTGTCTCACCTGCCGCACCGGACATCTTGTCAGCGGCAAGCCATGATGGAGTCTGGGACTTGATGCTGCCATCATTATTTCTCTTGATGACATCAGGCCATGTGTCATTGGTGACAAACTCCCACGCATCCGTAGCGGACACGGTCAAAACAGTTGAACCACCGGCATTCGGAATCGAGAGATAGGACTCATCAAGCTTGATGTCGTCCAATGTTCCAAGCTCCTCATCGTTGCAACCAACAAAAAGGGCTGAAGCAAGAATAGCTGAGAATAAATATCTAAGTTTCATAATTATCTCTATAAATATTAGTTAAACATATACTTTATTCCCACAGAAGCGTACCAACACTGGCCGATGGCAGTGTAAGGAACGAATGTCTTCACGTCTGAAGTGACAGCGCTCGGAGTGGAAAATACCGGATAACCCTGACTGTCAGTCGTCTCATACTTGAGGATACGGCCTGAATTAAGATCAGGATTCATGTACTTGCTAACACCCCAGCTTGAGTTGAAGAGGTTCAGAATGTTCTTGATGTCAACGCTGAGCTGAAGAGTGTTGGTGGTCTTGCCGATGTTGAGTTTGAAATCGTGCTTGTAGCTTACGTCAAGTCTATGAACCCAAGGAGAATAAACACTGTAAGCCTCGGCGTATTCACCCTGATGCTTGCTGAGGTATTTGTCGTTGTGGACGTATTCCATGAAGCGGTCACGGTCGCCCTCTGAGGCGAAACGGAACTCACCGTCAGCGACCTGCTTGTCAGTAGGAATATAAAGGGCGTCGTAGCTGTAACCATCACCATTCATATCATTGGCAAGCATATAAGAATAGTTGTAGCCACCTCTCCAAGCCTCGTAGATCAAGCTGTAGTGGTTGCCGCTCTTGTCGTGGTGTGTAGCGGAAGCAACAATACGGTCAGGAGTAACATACTCTGAATTGTGGAGTTTGATGTTGTTAGGGCCAGCGACCGTAGGAACATACGTGAATGCGGACTCTGCGTTCGAGCCTGGCATACCGGTGATTTCCTTTGAGGCGGTGTGAGTGTAGGCTGCCATAAGGCTGAGACTCTCGATAGGGCGCATATTCACGGTCACATTTGCGGAGTAGCCGTAACCCTTGCTTGTGTTCTCAAGCACGAATGCCTTGGTGGTGTTCCTGAAGGTAGCCGGGAATACAGGGCGGTTGTCTGCTCCATTCCACCTTGCGAATCCCTCGGCAGGGAGCATACTCCAGTCAGACATCATCACGCCATTTACGGTCTTGTTGAATATTCCTTCTGCGGTGACAGTGAATGGGAATGAGACAGGAAGCTGGTAGTCAACAGCAAGGGATGTCTTCCAAACTTGTGGCATCTTGAACTTGGAGTCAACCGCAGCTATTGATGAAGGAACGGTACCATCCTCAGGAGAAATAGTCTTTGGATAACCAAGAGAATAGAGTTTGTCAAGCAGAGCCTGGGTTGTAGCCTTGCCACTGGCATCGGTAACGAGGCCACCCTTGAACGCATCCATAGTAAAGCCCATCTTCTCAGCATTCTTTGCATTGATCTGAGCCTGATACTGAACCATACCGGAGTTGGTAGGCATGTTCGTGAAGAACACGAGAGGGAGACGGCCCATGAAGAGGCCGCTACCGCCACGGAGAGTAAGGCTCTTGTCATTAAAGACATCCCACTTGAAACCGACACGCGGAGACACCGTGATTCCGGCTGAAGGCCACTTGCCAGTGTCGATGTGGCGGACATTGTTGTCACTGTCATAGTAGTCAAGACCAAGGATGGCGTTGTTGGTCATCAGGTCGCTGTTGTTGAAGAACAGACCGTCAAGACGCAAGCCATAGGTCAGCTTGAAGTTCTCAGTAGGATTCCAGTCATCCTGAGCATAGAGTCCAACCTTGCTGAACTGAACGCGGGCGGCCGGATTCTTCTCTCCGTCATAGCCGTAGGTAAGACAGACAACCTCAGGAGCGGCGCCATTGACGAAATCATCAACGCTTGAGTAACGATAGTAACCGGTACCGTTTCTCATGTAGGCGTTGTCGGCCATCTGATACTCATAGCTGAGACCGGCGGTGATCTTATGGCTGCCTACATAATATGTCACATCATCCTTGATGTTGGCGATGGTGTTGTGGACAGCGTTGTTCCAAGTGAACAGCTCATAACCAAGAGACATGTACTGAGTGTTGGTGCCTGTTCCGTCCTGAATGTCGATGAACGGGAACTCACTTGAGTTGGTTCCGCGCACGTCATCAAGTTTTGAGAATGTGGCGAGGAACTGGTTGGAAAGATTGTCGCTGATGCGGCTGTTGAGGTCAACTGACACAGAATGAACGAGATTGTTCATAGAGTACATGGAGTTGGCAAAAGCCATGGAGTAAAGAGAGGTACGTCCATAGGCGGAACGTGTGCCACCGTCCATTGAGGAGGCGTTAGGGCCAAACCATGAAGTATTGTTGGTGTAGTTGTAGCGGACAGCAAGATGATTCGCGTCATTGATGTTCCAGTCCAGACGGGCAAGGATTTTGGCGTTGCTCTCGTCAGAAGGGAAATCAGTAAAGGAACCTGTGTCGTAGCCATACTTGTCTTTCACGTGGTTGGAAACCTTCTCCATGTCAGACACAGAAGCGTATGACAGGTACTTGGAAGCGTTTCCTACTCCATTCTCAGAAGCCCTCCAACGTACCGCGACAGATGGAGTCTGTGAATATTCAGCGTTAACGAAGAAGAAGAGTTTGTTCTTGATGACAGGTCCACCGAAGGTGAAACCGTAGGTGGTGTTGCGATCCTTGTCACGCGCGCCAGAAATCTCGGTTCCGTCAACGGTGTTGCCACGCATGTTCTCATTGCGGTGGTAAACGTAGGCGGATCCCTTGAATGTGTTGGTACCGGACTTGGTGATGGCGTTCACACCACCGCCGATGAAGTCGGTCTGACGCACATCGTACGGAGAAATCACAACCTGAAGTTCCTCAATAGCATCAATGGAGATAGGAGATCCGCCTCCAGGAAGCTTCTCGCTAAGACCAAAGTTATTGTTGAAGTTCGCACCGTCAACAGTGAAGTTTGCGGTACGTCCGTCAGTTCCTGCGAAGCTCATTCCATTTCCTCCGTAAGGGGAGAGTCTTGTCACATCGGTGATGCTCCTGCTTACTGTAGGGAGCGCCTCGATCTGGGCGTTGTTGATGTTCGTCGCGGCGCCGGTCTTCTCGACAGAGAACTTGGAGTTAGCGGAGGAGACAACAACCGCCTCGGAAAGCATCTGGCTGTCATCCTTCAGCCAAGCGTTCAGGCTGAAAGACTCAGCGAGCTGGAGAGTGACATCCGTGAAGGTCACGGTCTGGTAGCCAAGGCAGCTTACCTCAACCTTGTAAGGGCCGCCTGAACGCATACCGTTGATCGCATAACGACCTTCGGCGTTGACAACAGCGTAGTACTGTGTACCCGATGGGGTGTGAACCGCAACCACTGCGGCGCCAGGAACCGGGGCTCCATTGGCATCGGTGACCTTACCGTTCAGTGAGGACGTGGTCACCTGCGCGAAAGCCGTGATTCCGACAAGGACTGCAGCCAAAGCGGCAAATCCCTTTTTGAGTAATTGAACCATAGATTTGTTAATAATGAAGTATTGAATTAAACGTTATTCCTGCACCTATCAATCATCTTGCGAAATTAACACTTTTTCTTCGGTTCAGAAAATATAATTTAGTTACATTACGATTACGATTGAAAATTGTAAGGTTTTATTCACGGAAACATATTCGCCGTAGGATTTTGGATATTCAAAAAAAGTAGTACCTTTGCATCCGGAAAATGTGGAGAGATTTGCCTGCTTGCAACCACACTAAAAAATGCTAAAAATTTTCATATTGTGTTTTTGGTGTCGCTCCACGTATTCCGCATACGTTGGAGTTTTTTATTTCCGCTTGGTGCGCACTTGAGATAGAGTGTCACCTTGAAAACAGAGCCAGCGAGCATGCGACCATAGCGGGATGATTGAAAATTATAAATATAACACATTATGAATTACCTATTTACAAGCGAGTCCGTCTCCGAAGGCCATCCGGACAAGGTGGCCGATCAGATTTCGGACGCTGTCCTGGACGAGTTTCTCCGCCAGGATCCAGAGTCAAAAGTGGCCTGCGAGACTTTCTGCTCGACGGGTCTCGTCGTCATCGGCGGCGAAGTGCGCTCCGACGAGGCTTACGTTGACGTTCAGAAGGTTGTGCGCGGCGTGATCAACCGCATCGGCTACAACAAGGCCGACTACATGTTCGACGGCAACTCCTGCGGAGTCCTCTCCGAAATCCACGAGCAGAGCCAGGACATCAACCGTGGCGTGGTGCGCGAAAACCCTGAGGACCAGGGAGCCGGCGACCAGGGCATGATGTTCGGCTACGCCTGCCGGGACACCGAGGACTATATGCCTCTGCCTCTGTACCTCTCGCAGACCGCCCTCCAGGTGCTTGCGGACATCCGCCACAACACCCCGGAGCTGATGCCTTACCTGAGGCCCGACTCAAAGTCCCAGTTCACCATTGAATATGACGAATCGCACCACCCGGTGCGCGTCCACACGATCGTCATCTCGACCCAGCACGACGACTTCGTGGCCGAAGAGCTTGGGAATATATCCTACGCCGAGGCCGTCCGTCAGTTCGGTCAGGACAAGGTGGACCAGGCGATGCACGACAAGATCGAGGCTGATGTCAGGAATATCCTCCTGCCGAAGTTGAAGGCTGCGCTGAATCCTCAGACAGCGGCACTGTTCAAGGGCGATTTCATCCTGCACGTCAATCCGACCGGTAAATTCGTGATCGGCGGCCCTGCGGGAGACACCGGCCTCACCGGCCGAAAGATCATCGTGGACACCTACGGCGGCAAGGGTGCGCACGGCGGCGGAGCGTTCTCCGGCAAGGACCCGAGCAAGGTGGACCGCTCTGCGGCCTACGCGGCAAGGCACATAGCTAAGAATATGGTCGCGGCTGGAGTCGCCCAGGAGATGCTTGTACAAGTCGCCTACGCCATCGGTGTGGCAAGGCCTGTGAGCATATTCGTGGACACTTATGGCACGGGCATCGTGCCTGACGCGCAGATCGCCCGCAAGATCGAGGAACTCTTCGACCTCCGCCCGGCCGCGATCATCCGCAAGTTCGAACTCAAGAATCCGATCTACGAGCCGACAGCAGCCTACGGCCACTTCGGCCGTAAGCCGTACACCAAGTCCGTAAAAGTCGGCAAGCCCGGCCACCAGACCGACAAGCTCGTCCAGTTCTTCGGCTGGGAGAAGCTCGATGCCGTAGATGCCATCAAGAAAGCTTTCGGACTCTAATAAATATTTTCTCCAGAAGCATTTTGTCTTGTTTCATGTATTTTGCTTGATAATGTCAGCATCGCGGACAGAAGAAAAGTCATTCCCGAATTTTTGTAACGTGAAAAATTCGGGAATGACTTTTCTTTGGCCGCCTCCGCACAATGTCGCTCCGGCACTTCGACAAGTTCAGTGGCCGAAATGGGCTTGTTTTACGGTCTTAGACACCCTATCGGAACAACATATACCCCATCCTTGCGTTGATAGGCAAACTGCCCCACCCCAATC
>CAKVBK010000009.1 GCA_934725285.1 uncultured Bacteroidales bacterium
GACGGTCCTGTAGGACTGTTGTCCGCTCCGGGATATTCCTATCGCTACATCGGTGGGGACGCGACCTACATCATCATCCCTTCCGAGGTGATGGAGATGGGGTGCCTCCTGTCTTACAATGGCCCTGGATTCTATCCTGCTTCGTTGAGCGAGCCTCTGTCTTGTGTTATCGGTGCGATGCACGCATGCTATCACACAAGCCCTGGATCTTACGTTCATCAGATGGAGATCAAGGACGGAGGCAAGATGGCCCTTCTGGCCGGTGTCGGTCCTATGGGTCTTGCGATGATCAATTATGTGCTTCGCCGTGAGGACAGGAGACCGTCTCTTTTCGTGGTGACAGACATCGACCAGGCACGCCTTGACCGCGCCGCGACGCTCTACACCAAGGAGTTCGCCGCCTCGCGTGGAATTGACCTCCGTTATGTTAACACTGGTGCGGTAGAGAACCCTGTAGAGACTTTGAAGGAGATTTCCGGTGGCACCGGCTACGATGACGTCATCGTGATGGCTCCCGTTCCCGCTGTCATTGAGCAAGGTGACGACATTCTTGGCCATGATGGCTGCCTGAATTTCTTCTCGGGCCCGGGCTGTTCCGATTTCAAGGCTCCGTTCAATTTCTACAACGTCCACTACGCCTCAACCCATGTGGTCGGCACCAGCGGCGGCAACACCGAGGATATGAAGGAAGCCCTGAAGATGATGGGCGAAGGTCTTGACCCAGCCGGTTTGGTGACCCACATCGGCGGTCTCAACGTAGTCCCTGAGACCACGTTGAACCTCCCGTCGATCAAAGGTGGCAAGAAGCTCATCTACACCCACGTGGAGATGCCGCTGACCGCCATCACCGATTTCGGGGAGAAAGGCAAGACCAACCCAGTCTATGCCGAACTCGACCGCTTATGCAAAGCTCATAACGGCCTCTGGAACGTTGAGGCTGAGGAATATCTCCTCTCCCATGCCACCGAGCTGAACAAGTAAATTATTTTGGAATATTTAACTGTCCCTGACTCTTTCGGTCGCTGAGCCTGTCGAAGCGCCCGAACCGTCCGGGACAGTTTGTCTTGATTCATGTCGCTATTATTGTGTGGTGGCTAAGCTATGGACAAGCGTGGCTGATGGCAGCGGAAAAAAGGCAAATGGCAGATTTTGCACGTTACCAAAATCTGCCATTTGATTTTTCCGCTGTCAAGTGGTCTTTTTATTGTCTCGTCTCAGAACATCGCTCCGTTCGATTATTTGTAAGTTTGGAATTGCTTGATTGTTAGTTGATTATATTGCAATTTGCGATTTTGTAAAATATACTTTATAAATTTGTAAAACACGATTTAGAAATGACAAATCCTCTGCTTCACTACTTGCTCTCAGCTGCGCTGTTCGGCGACACTTTAAGCCTTTTTCGTTGCCGAAGAGTGTCAAATGGCACCCTCAAGCGACATTTCAAGCCCTTTTTGCTGCCCGAGAGGGCAACCAAATGTATGACACCGTGCTCCAAGACACCGTTAAGGCTAGCACTGTGAAATCCGCATACCCATTGCCTACACAATCTTCACTGTTTTTTGTGGCATCTTTACTTGAATGTCATTTCTTGATTGATAAGGACTTCACAAAGAAACCGGCACCAATGTACAACCATTTTCCTTAATGGTAATCAAATAATAAAAAAACATTAGGGAGGGGTAAGAACATGTTTCTTATGAAAAATGATGTATTTGCAAGACTCAACCAGCTCGGACACTATCTTCGATGGGTTATAACTTTTAGAGGATTGTGGCAGGGTTGGGTGGGGTAAAATATAAAAGACGTTACTTGACGTTTTTCTTCTGAGCGCGAACTTGGCGGTTTGAACTTTACCAGAAGAGGAAACGGCAACGGGAACGTCCACTTGTGATGACAATTCAGTCGCCTCGCTTTAGCGTAGGTTTCTTACTGTATATCATCCATGACGTGGGCTGGTTGCGTTGCTTATCCTTCTGGTAGGCTCGCCAAGGCCCGCGCTTGGGATAAGCAAAAGTAAGACTCCCACGTCTTTTTGTAAACACTCGGGATGGGCAGTACCGAACTTGACTGGAATTTATGACCTCATATTTTCGCCCTGAATGGACCTGTGGACGCTATAATTCACAACATCATGTTGCTCTGATGTATAATCTGCTTGAAGGAGTTGTTCACTTCTTTGATGGTTTGTCGGCGGATGTTGTTTCTATTATTTTGGATACGCCTATCAATGAGGGCATAGATTACGAATGTTTGCTAAAAACAGCTGGCTTGTCTGATGAAGAAGTGACTTCCTTTATGGAACAGTTGCTCAATGTCGGACTCATTACTACTTTTGTTCCTGAGGAAAAGGATATTGACCAATATCGCGAACAAGTCTATAAATGGCGCTGTTCACAGGACTTTGCAACAGACAAAGATCCAAATTCCTTGGAAGAAACTCCATTGGAACTTAGCACGGCGGAAATGAGATACGCTAGTGCCTTGGAAGATGAGGGCATTATAACATCCGTGATGTTCGAACTTACGTACAATTGCAGCGAGAAGTGTATTCATTGTTATAATATTGGCGCGACAAGGAATGATGCTGAAGTGAGTGGACGTAACCTGCCGTCAGAACTTGGCTTGGAGGATTATAAACGTGTGATTGATGAATTATATGAACAAGGTTTGGTTAAGGTATGTCTTTCGGGTGGCGATCCTTTCTCAAAGCCATGTGTTTGGGATATTATTGATTATTTGCGATCTAAAGGAATTGCCTTTGATATATTCACAAATGGCCAACGGCTTGTCGGAAGCGAGGAGCGTCTGGCAGGGTATTATCCTAGACTTGTTGGAATCTCAATCTATAGTGCGGAATCAAAGGTTCATGATAAGATAACCCGAATCACTGGCTCTTTACGTAAGTCAGAAATGGTTATGGAGCGGTTGTGCAGATTGGGGGTTCCTTTGAATCTCAAGTGTTGTGTGATGCGTCAGAATGTCAAGACATATAGGACAGTTATCACTATGGCGAAGAAATATAATGCGGTTCCGCAGATTGAAGTCAACCTGACAGATTCCATTGAAGGGGACAAGTGTGTAAGCAATTACCTTAGGTTGTCAGAATGTGAATTCGATGTTGTTTTACGGGATAAGGATGTCCCTCTTTATGTAGGACCGGAATCCAGATATTTTCACGGGGCGGAACGTCATCTTTCCGATAATGCCTGTGGTGCCGGAAAACATAGTGTCTGTTTGACTCCGGATGGCGACATCATACCTTGCTGCACATTCCATTATTCTTTTGGGAACGTGAAAAAATGTTCTGTACCAGACATCCTTAAGTCTCAAAATCGTAGATGGTGGTTGTCTTGTACCCTTGAAAAATACAAGGACTGCGCCCGATATGATTACTGCTCTTATTGTAATCTTTGTCCAGGGGTTAATTTCTCAGAACATGGGACTCCTTTGTTTGCAGGAGAGAATAATTGCTTTTTGGCGAAAGTCAGGCACGACCTTGCCCGTAAATTAATGGAAGAAGATGATCCTTTGAAAGGAAGGACAATAGATGAGGCAATCACGAATATGCCCGATCCGGAAATCGGATATATAAGGCGGATGACAAATAATGAGCGAAAGGCCGATGCTCAGTAAAACGGCTATAACTATTAATTCTTAAAGCTATGTTAAAGATTACTCTTTCTACATCAGTGACCAGAATGGGACATTGCTCTCAGATCTCTGAGGGAGTCTGTGGCATTATGTGGCGGCAGAGCTAATCTGCTAAGGCCTGCCTGGAGCCTATCCAGGCATTTTATTCTTTGAAATGTAATTAATTAAGAAATCGTATGTCAACAATAAATAATACTCAGGAACTGACCAGACGAGAATTCTTTGAACAGTATGTGATCAAGGACTCGGAAGAACTTGTGGAAACAAAACCTTACCATACATTTTTAGTGCTTCTTGTTGCTGTTGAGATGTTGGGAAAGATGTTGGTGGGAGAAACTAATAAAAATGGAAAGACTGGTTCAAGAAGCAAACAAGCATTTGTCGAAGCAATAAAAGGTATTGATGCGTTGTCTCCTTATAGACAGTTCGATCATGAAGGTACTAACTACCTTTATGAGTTGCGCTGTGATATGGCTCACCGTTTGTTCCTTACAAATAGCGTGACTTTGAGTCTCGGACCGGACAAGAATGATTTGTCAAACGGTGTCATTGGGTGTAAAGACTTTCTTGAGGATATAAAGAAGGCTTGGAATGATGTTCAGAATCGAGTTGATCTGAAAGTGAACTTGGATGAAAAGGCGCTTTTTGTTAATAATTCGATAACAGGAGGAACAGCGACATCAATCACACAGAATGCTGGAGTATAAGGCTAAAACATGTAGATACGAGATTTTGTTGGATTCTGGTGAGTATAAAACAATATACCCTTACCTTAGGTCAGATAACGGCAATTCACGTATGTTTCTGGTCGGTCCGCAGCACGGACGTAGTTATGTGGTAGGCAAGGATTCCACAAGGTTCGTTGTCAGTAAAGGAAATGGATTAAGTTTCAGCAAATATCCATTATTGAATACGGGGGAGTTCGGCCCAGATATTTGGGGACTCCTTTTGGAAGAAGACGCACGTCGTGATTTTCTTGTTTGTAAGGATGTTGAGAGACTTGGCATAAAAACGAACAAGATTGAATATGTCCTTAAACTGGATGAAGTCATCCAATTGGGCACAGGAGAGAGGCTTAATCCAGTGTTGCTTCAGTATTCAGTTGAGTGTCCGTACCGTATAGCGGATGCCGCTGTTATGACAAAAGAGCAAATTATGTGTGAGGTGGAACGTTGGCGATTTCCAAATGGGAATATTCCTGAATCAGGCCAATATTATATGGCAGCGGCTGAAATCCTCATTCGTAATTTGAGACTTATGCACGACAACAAGGTGCTGCATAACGCCATCAGCATCCAGAATTATACTTGGGCTCTTGAATTGTTGGATTTCGAGTTGGCTTCATCGTCTGACTATCCATATACAAGGCAAGACTACTTAAGGCATATTCCAATGTTGATGCCAAGGGAAATTGTACACACTTATCAAGTAATTATGGAAATAGCTGCATGTCTTCAAGAAAAGGTCGATTTTCGTCTTGTCGATTCCACCTTTGAACAATATGGGTTTGATTTGGATAAGTATGCTGTGACTTATTAGAAAAGGGGTATTTACCAATTAACGATTTTATCAATAGTCAATATGGGACTGAAAGATTTATTCAAGAAAGGAGTGGATGCCGTAGTGTCCATCAAAGAGAAAGCCACGCAGGCGGTGGCGGATTATAAGCAAATGGTTGCGGAGGTGGAAACCGAGGCTGGCCAATGGAAGACATTTGATCCGGATTTCCTTCGTTCTGTTTTGGATGGAAGACTGGCGGCTGCATATGACTTGTATGTAGCTAAAACCGGAGCATCTCCTGCCAAGGCGAAGATGCTTGTGAAAAAAATCAGACCGAATGTCGTTCGTGTATATCCAGGAATACTTAAGGCGCAGGCTATGGAGACTATCAAAGATATTTGGCCTTATGGAATGAACCCCTTGTTGGCGTTCCGGAAAAGTGAGAAGGAAGAATACACTTATGAGGTTGGCTATGTAAGAATCTGTCCTACCATCGACGCAAAGTTCTACTTCCGTACTGAATTTTGGAATGACGGAAGTGTCGAGACCATTGAATATGCCATTACTTTCAACAACGGTTCGATGATCCTTAAGAAAGATGACGTGATCATTGAGGTGAAGGATTACAAAGCTGGTTCGATTAATTTTAATGAGAACGATCCGGAGTACATTCCTTGTAAGAAGGCGTGTGATTTATTGGAGGCAAAATCAAATTTTGAGATGTTCTCTGAGGAGACTATGAAGAGAGTTGAGGATGGGGAAATAAGCATGGAAACTATGTTGGCAGTTGGTACTAGATATGGATTTTCCTTCGAAAAGGATCTTGACAGTAATAAACTTATGCTTAAATTTTCAGGTATTAATGTGGCGCAAATATTGAAGAGCCAATATTTTAGATATTATAATCGTATGGCGGTGCTTGGCTGCTCTAAGGAATTTATGCCATGGGAATCTGAGATTTTTATAAGCGCATATATGGGGGCTGGTCGTGATGAGATTGACTTTTCAAAGTTCATTAAAACTCTTATGACCCAGTTTTCATCTCAAAAAGAGATTGCTGAGAGAAGACTTGAGGTTGCCAATGCCTTAAAAGAGATTGCGAGAAGAAAGCTTGAGGTCCTCTATGCCTTAAAAGAGCAGGCGGGGGATATACAAAGTAATGCAGAATTGAAAGATTTGGAAAGGGATAAAGAAAGAAATACAAAGGAATTGAGAGATTTGGAGGAAAGGGAAGTGGCTTATTGTGATTATAATGAATTATTCCGTGTGGAAGAAGGCGGTCATGTGACCTGCTTTCCTCTCTGGAATGTGGCAACGGCTGCTGCGGAGTCTTTGTTCAATACCTTTAGACAATATACGAGAAATTCCTCTATTCCGATTAGGCTTGTCCAGATCAAATGGTGTAATGATGCAGTGGTGTTGTATTTTAAATTTGATTTGTTGAAGGATCCAAACTTGAACAGAGACATGAGAAAGTCATTTGCTCCGGTACTCAATGGTGGAAGACTCAAGACTAAAGACGAATTAGGTAACCAGAAGGATTGTCTGCCTTCTGAACTCTTGCTGCTGTTCCATACTGAGCCATCATCGGATGTCAAAACGGAAATTTTCATTAGTATGGCTCCGGATTACTTCCGAATATTCCGTGAACTCCAGATCCCAGATCATGACCAGCCACAAAATCCCGCCTGAAAAGGCCAAAGTGAAGCTCTCGTATCTATAAATACATAGGATAATGAGCAAACACGAATGTCCTTATCGTCAGAAGAGAACTCATACGGTGTTGTTTCTTGCTCATCTAAACCCCTTTATCCGCAAAGCTTCGTATGTGTGCTTCCTAATCAGTTGTCAATGAACATCTTAATGTCTCTCCTTTGGCCGGCCTTCGCTAAAGGAAAGACATTAAACAGCTAACAAATAAAGTTTTACCCACCACTTGCTCTGTATGAGTGGGTGATGGATAAACTATTTATTGAGTGAGATTGCTGCATAGTAGAGACTTTACTATCAATTAATTATCTTAAATTTTGCGATTTTGTAAAATTTATTTTATAAATCTGTAAAACATAGTTTACAAAATTACTATGTACCAAAGGCGACATCTGAGTATTCTTAAATCACGAATGGCTGAGCCACGGCGTAGGATGCAGATTGTAATGGGGCCGCGTAGGTCGGCAAATCCACATTGGTCGGACAGTTTGCGGAAAGGACTTCGGTACCGTTCCGACAATCAAAAATTATCTTGACATACTCAGCAAATCAATGATTGTACAGCCTCTTCAGAACTATTCTCCATCAAGGATAAGGGAGAAACAGTCTGTCCCCAAAATGCAGGTGTTCAACAATGCGTTCCGTAACAGATTCGGAACATTCTCTTTTGACGAGGCTCGCGTGGAACCGGCAGAATGGGGATGTCTGATTGAGTCTGCCGTCGGGGCGCATTTGGCAAACAGGTCGATAGTGGATGACTATGAACTGTTTTATTGGAGAAATGAAAGAAGGCAGGAGTGCGATTATGTTCTGAGAAAAGGGCAGGCACTAGTAGCCATAGAAGTCAAAAGTGGCTGCGTTGACAAAACCGTAGGCTTTGAAAAATTCAAAGAACAGTTCGTGGACAAGGTCACTGCCGCATTCATTGTTGGGCCTCAGGCTCTGCCTCTCGAGGATTTTTTCGTAATGGATCTGAAGTCACTGTTCAAAAAGAAATAGATCAGGTCCTTCACCTTGTCCATATTGTGGCCGTCATCCTGCGATCGTCCTACTATCGCAAATTATCTGAATATGCTTTCATCTTTCTCGAACAAATCACCGCAGATTCGCCATATGGTCTCAGATGCGTAATGTTCCATGATGGTTTTCTTTGAATATGCCGACCTGTTATCCCTGTCCACTCCTCTGTCTATCAGCGACTTGAAGATCCATCGGAGGTCTTCTGTCATCTCTGGGGTGATGGGAAGAGAGTCGTACAACCTGCCGGTCTCCGTGTTCGCTGTCGGGCAGAGTTTGTTGGCTTCGGCGACGGTTTCCATCAAAGAGTTGCGGCCATCATAGTCTGTTTTGTTCACGTCTGCGCCAAGTTCGATCATTCGTTTCAGAAATCAGGATGACAAATCAGCCTCTTCCTTGGTGTGGACCCATCGGAACTATCCCGTCTGACAGTCTTGTACATAACGCCGGGCGTTCCTCACAGCCGAGCAAACCGCATCGAACAGCACTGGATACCCCACGTTGCTCCTGTACAGTTTATATTCAGGCCCGGCCATATAGTTGACATCCGCCCCGTTCTCCAGCAGAAACCAGGCGACCTCCCTGTGCAATCCCGTGTTGAGCGCCACCTGAAGCGGCGACATCCCCATCGTCTCCGCCGGTTTCTTCGGCGCAATCGCACAGGCCAGTTCCGGCTGCGCCTCAATCATCCGCTTAACTTCTTTAAAATCATCGCTTTTGATTGCCTCGAATATGTCCGTTGCCTTCCCCTATGTGTTTGTGGCTATATTTTTAGAAGCTGTTTTTGATTTGTTTGTTTGAAGATGTTTTCACCTAAAAGAACATTTCAAACAAATCAAAACAACTTCTTACCAATATTAATGTGTGGTTTCGTCGAACGTAAAGTAATAAACTATTTCTGAATATGTCGGCAGTCTTGACGCATCGATCATTCTTGACGTTCCGCTGTTACACATACTATCAAGCCGTGTGATGTAATGTTTTGATTATCTGTTGAAAAGCTGTTTCTCTTTGGCTGGTATAAACTAAAGAGGATCTTTTATGTTATTTGTTATGAGAGGATTAAGCCTCACCCGTTGATATAGAGTGAGTTGGTGTTAACGTATTGTTTATGAACTTCTTAGAGTGTGACGCTAACCTTTGGGATGTCCATTCTATAAGGAAAAGGTGGCGTTCTTGGGCGACGGAAGTGGTCGGAAGTGTTTCCGGAGGGTGCTTAGCAGGGACTTTGAGCGACGAAAAAGGCCGGAAGTGCCGCCGATGGGTGCACGGAATTTACACCATTCCGAGGTCGGAGAAGAGGCGGTGGTAGGATGCGGCTTTCTTTTCGAGGGAGAGGGGATAGGCGCGGGATGAAGAGGGCATGCGGTAGAGACGCATGGGACGATTCCCGAAGTGGAATTCGGAATATTCACCGGTGGAGGGAGCCGATGCGCCGAAGGTCCGGCATAGGGTGTCGGTGGCTTTCTCGCCGGTGGTGACAATGGCTTGACATTTAGGAATTTGCCTTAACAGGGCCGGGATGTCGGTAGGAGTGACGACCTCCATAAACTTGTCTGAGGCATTGTCTTTCAGGCGACGGATGGCTGAGGCGGTGTCGTACATCGCTATTCCTGTCCCGGTACAGAAATCCACGATGTCGGACAGTTTGAACTTCTTGGCGGCAACGTCCACGAAACGGTTCTTGTCACCAAAGAAAATCAGACCAAGAATCCGCCACATGTCGTTGATGAAATTCGGGTAGTAGAACTCTATGCTCCAACGTTTGGATTGCGGTGGGAAACTCCCAAGCATCAGCACTTTGGCGTTAATCGGCAGGAACGGCTCGAAAGGGTGTCGCTCGACAGGGATCGAATTGAGGTCTGTAAACAGCTCGTGTGCCTCCGATTCCTTGGCGGCAGAGCCGGCATGGCCTGATGCAAGATCTGATTTTCCGGTCGCGGAGCCTGTGGTTTGACAAGGCTTACCAACCATCGAAGCGCCCGAAGCAACGGAGTCGTTACAAGAAGTCGCTTCGACAGGCCCAGCGACCGGTGTGCCCGGACCGGAGATCGCCGAAGCGACTAAAAATTCTCCGGACACTGAGCTTGTCGAAGTGCCCGGAGAAACAGTTTTCATTTTTTTGTGAATATTCATTACTTGGCGACGTCGGCGGAGCCTTCGACAAAGGCGACGATCTCACCTTTGGCGACCTTGTCACCTTGCTTGCCGAGAGTCGCCACGATGCGGCCGTCAACAGCCGGTACGAGCTCCTCCATTCCGTAATATGTCTGCACGAATCCGATGCCCTTGCCGGCCTTGACCTCGGTCCCGGCTACCGGAGCGGCGGAGTCATCCTCCACATCTACCTGCCAGAGAAGCTGACCTTTGGCCGGAGCCTGGACAGGAACGGCATTCGGATAGCGTTTGGCATATTCATCGACATCGAACTTAGGCATCTCGACCACAGGGCGCACGACCTCGATCGGGGCATTCGCCTTGGCCTTGAGGTCGGCGAGCTCGGCGTTGAAACGCTGTTTGGCGATGCCGCTCTTGTAGTCCCTGTACTGGCGCTCGTGCATAGCGAACTCGAAGAGCTCCTCCTCGTCCTGGCCTTCGTCCCAACCCTCTTCCTTCATCATCTGGCGGAACTTAGGCAATTCGTCCGGGTACATCTCCTGAGGATCTCCTGTGTAGAACTCCAAGCCTTTCTGCTTGGCCAGATCCACGATTTCCGGAGCAAGCTCGCCAGGAAGACGGCCCATTTTGCCGAGGATCATATTCCATGTGTCCTTGTCGATGGTCGTCCAGCGAGGCTTGCCGTTCAGAAGGTTCAGCAGATTCATCAGCGCCGTGTTCTTCGTGTACTGGCTGAACGGGGTCACGAGCGGTGGGTAACCGAGACGTGGCCATACATATTCAACCTCTTGGAACAGTTTGACCATCAGGGTGTCAAGACTGATCTCAGGACGGCCGTGAGCCCTCTCGGCGGCGTTGATCGCGCCCTGGAAGCCCTTGAGGTCGGCCATCATCGAGCCCATCATTCCGCCCGGCAGGCCGCAGCCGACGAGCAGCGAGCTCATTTTGGCGTTGGAAGGGTTGATCCAGTAGCCGAGGAAGTCATCGATGAACTTCTGCGTGAGACGGCGCACTTCCATGTACGCATCCATATTCAGATCCTTCACAAGGAATCCGTCGGCCTTCAGCATCTCCCTGATTGTGATGACGTCCGGATGGACCTTGCCCCATGAGAGCGGCTCCACAGCCACGTCAAGATAGTCGGCTCCTGCGCGCGCCACCTCCAGCATCGAAGCCGGGGCGAAACCAGGGCCCGAGTGGCCGTGGTACTGTACCAGAATATGCGGGTATTTCTTTTTGATGTCACGTGTGAGCTGTCCGAGGAAGGTCGGACGGCCGATTCCGGCCATGTCCTTGAGGCAGATCTCATCGGCTCCATATTCAACAACCTTGTCAACGATGCCCATGTAGTACTCGACTGTGTGGACAGGGGAGTTGGTGATGGAAAGCGCCACCTGCGAGATCATGCCGCCTTTCTTCGCGAACTCGACGGAGCGGCGCAGGTTCCTGTGGTCGTTGAGGCCGCAGAACGAACGGGAGATGTCTGTTCCCTGCTTTTTCTTAACCTTGAACATCAGTTCCCTGACATCTGCCGGAACCGGGTTCATTCTGAGGGCGTTGAGGCCTCTCTCAAGCATGTGTGTCTGGATGCCTGCCTTGTGGAAAGGTGCGGTCCAGCGGCGTACCGCCACGTTAGGGTTCTCGCCGAAAAGAAGGTTCACCTGCTCGAACGCCCCTCCGTTGGTCTCGACGCGGTCGAAGCAGCCCATATCAATGATGGCCGGGGCGACCTCCACAAGTTGGTCCACACGGGGAACGTACTTGCCTGACGATTGCCACATGTCCCTGTAAACGAGGGAGAACTTGATTTCTCTTGCCATAATGTTATCGTAAATTATAGTTTACAAATATACTTAAAAATTATATTTTTGAAGAGGGTGGAATTTTGCTAACTTTGTAAGTTATGAGAAATGCGTTTCTGACAATAACGATCATCATCCTTGCCGCCACCTCGGTGACAGGCTGCGACTTCTTCCGGAGGCTCGCCGGACGGCCTGATTCCGAATGGATTGAGGCAAAGTCCGAGTCCATGCGTCATGAGGAGGAGGCGCGCCGGATCCGTCAGGATTCGCTGGAAAAAGCCCGGAAGGCCGTGGCCGACTCGCTTGCAGCCGCGGATTCTGTGCGTCTTGCCAATCATCGTTACCGTTTCTGCATAATTCTGGGCTCATTCTCCAGCAAAGAAAATGCCGAGCGGTACATCGAGGAAATAGCGGAAAAGGGCTACAAAGGGGAACTTCTCACATTCAGGAACAGCACAGCCGTGGGTGTGTGCCCCACAGATGACGAAGCGCAGGCCAAAAAGTCGCTTGAGGATATTCAAAGGCAGGATTTTTGCCCTAAGGGCGCGTGGATTTTAGAAAGGAAACAATGATGAAAGGAAAAATCACGATCATTTCGGCCATCTGCGCCATCTTAGCCGCAATCATCCCGGCAAACGCTCAGTTCAAGAACGGGCCATCGTACGCGGACCTGAACGACAGCGAGACGGTCAGGGCGATGAAGGGACACGTCTCGACCATCTCGGCGGCGGTGATGGAGGGGCGCAAGGCCGGCTCTGAGGGCGAGAGGATGACCGCTGAATATGTCACTGAAATATTCAGGAGATATGGTGTTGACGTGCTGTCCGGAAAGGATGGCGATCTGTTCGGCATCCGTCAGGAGAACGGCGACACTCTGACCTCGCGCAATGTCATCGCTTTCATTCAGGGCGGTGACAGAACATTGAGGAATAAATATATCGTGATCGGTGCCAGGATGGACAATCTGGGAACGGACACGATGACCATTGACGGCCGGACCGTAGGCCGGACATATTATGGAGCCAACGGCAACGCCTCCGGTCTTGCGATGATGCTTGAACTGGCGCGGATGCTCCAGACCAACAGCCCGCTTTTGGGGCGTTCGGTGCTTTTCGTGGCCTTTGGAGCCTCGATGCAGACTTATGCCGGATCGTGGTATTTCCTGAACAGGGCGTTCTCCGATGTGGCGGACATAGACGCTATGATCAATCTGGACATGGTGGGCACTGGGGGAGACGGATTCTATGCCTACACCTCCTCCAATGCCGACATGAACGAGATTGTCAAGTCCATGGCGGGCCAGCTCCAGCCGATTCTTCCCACCCTGACGGCGCAGGAGCCTTATCCTTCCGACCACAGGGCGTTCTACGACAAGGAAATCCCGTCAATCCTCTTCACCACAGGACATTACCCTGAATATGGCACTGAACGTGACACCCAGTCGATCATTGACTACGACACGATGGAGAGGGAACTTGAATATGTCTATAACTACTCGGTGGCTTTGATAAACGGTCCTAAGCCGATCTTCAATCCTTCCGATCTGTCGGGACTGACCGGCGCGAACAAAGGCAAGGATAATGTGGTGCCTTACTACGACTGTGACTATCGTCCGTCATTTCTGGGCAGCCGCGACCCAAGGGTGTTCCTTGAAAAATGGGTCTACACCTACATGAAATATCCTAAGGAAGCCGTGAAGAACGGAATCCAGGGACGTGTGCTTGTGGATTTCGTGATAGACGAGAAGGGCAAGGTGCGTGACGTGAAGGTGCTCAAAGGGGTTGACCCGCTTCTGGACGCCGAGGCCGTGAGAATCATCAGCGCGTCACCGGACTGGAAACCGGGTTGGCTGCGGGGCAAGAAGGTCAAGTCCAGAATGTCGCTCTATGTGGAGTTCCGTCTGGAGAAGAAAGGCAGTTTTGGACTGAAGAAACATGAATATCAGTAAAATACAGTAATAAAATGGACTACGATTTCAGGAAAATTGAAAAAAAGTGGCAAGCCTACTGGGCCCAGAACGGCACTTTCAAGACAAAGGAGGATCCCTCCAAGCCGAAGTTCTATGTTCTGGATATGTTCCCTTATCCGTCAGGAGCGGGGTTGCATGTCGGCCATCCGCTGGGCTACATCGCCAGTGACATATATTCCCGCTACAAGAGACTCAAAGGCTTCAACGTGCTTCACCCGATGGGGTACGACGCTTTCGGACTTCCTGCCGAACAGTACGCCATCCAGACCGGGCAGCATCCTGAGGTCACTACGGTGAACAACATCAACCGTTACCGTCAGCAGATGGACAGGATCGGCTTCTCCTACGACTGGAGCCGTGAGATCCGCACGTGCGATCCGGCCTACTACAAGTGGACACAGTGGGCTTTCCTGAAGATGTTCGGATCATGGTATGATAATGATGCTCAGAAAGCTCGTCCGATTGTGGATCTTATCGCTGCTTTCGAGAAAGGCGGAAGTGCCGCCGTCAACGCCGCGTGCTCTGAGCGTGAACCGTTCACGGCGGAGCAGTGGAAGGCATATTCAGAGAAAGAGAAGTCTGATGTTTTGATGAACTACCGCATTGCCTATCAAGGAGAGACAGCGGTGAACTGGTGCGCCGGACTTGGAACCGTGCTGGCCAACGACGAGGTGAAGGACGGGCTTTCCGTCCGCGGAGGCTTCCCTGTCGAGCAGAAGAAGATGAAGCAGTGGCAGCTCAGGGTCTCTGCCTATGCCGGAAGGCTTCTGGAAGGTCTGGACAAGATCGACTGGACTGACTCACTCAAAGAGATGCAGCGCAACTGGATCGGAAAATCCAACGGATGCGAGGCAGTGTTCAAATGCTATAACGGTGAGACTGAGCACGATGTGACCATATTCACAACCCGCGCTGACACAATGTTCGGCGTGACCTTCATGGTGCTGGCTCCGGAGAGCGATCTGGTGCCGCTCCTGACAACTCCAGAGCAGAAAGACGCTGTGGATGAATATCTTGCCACTGTCAAGAAAAAGACCGAGCGCGAGAGGATAGCCCAGACAAAGACCGTCACCGGCGTGTTCAGCGGCTCCTACGGAGTGAACCCGATGACCGGCGACAGGGTTCCGATCTGGATCTCTGAATATGTCCTCGCGGGCTATGGCACGGGCGCGATTATGGCCGTTCCTGCGCACGACAGCCGCGACTATGCGTTCGCGAAGAAGTTCAACCTGCCGATCATCCCTCTGATCGAGGGCTGTGATGTCAGCGAGGAAAGCTTTGACGCGAAGGAAGGAAAGATGATCAACTCCGGATTCCTTAACGGACTGGATGTCAAGGAGGCCATCCCTGCCGCGATCGACTATGTCGAGAAGCACGGCATCGGTCACAGAAAGGTCAACTACCGTCTCCGAGACGCGATATTCAGCCGCCAGAGGTACTGGGGCGAGCCGTTCCCTATCTACTACAAGGACGGTATTCCTACTCCGGTTCCGTTTGAGAAACTGCCTCTCCAGCTGCCTGAGATTACCGAGTTCAAACCGACAGAGAGCGGAGAGCCGCCTCTTGCGAGGGCAAAGGACTGGACTTACGAAGGCTATCCTCTGGAGACCAGCACCATGCCAGGCTTCGCAGGATCAAGCGCCTACTATCTCCGCTACATGGATCCTCACAACAACGAGGCCCTCGTGGACAGGAATGTTGATGAATATTGGCGTGATGTGGATCTGTACATCGGTGGTACAGAGCACGCTACAGGGCACTTGATATATTCCCGCTTCTGGGACAAGTTCCTCTATGACCTCGGCTATGTCTGTGAGGACGAACCTTTCCGCAAGCTGGTCAACCAGGGTATGATCCAGGGACGTTCCAACTTTGTCTACAGGATCGTCGGCACCAACAAGTTTGTGTCGCTTGGTCTCAAGGACCAGTACGAGACCACCGAGATCCACGTGGACATCAACATCGTCCACAACGACAAACTCGATCTGGGGGCGTTCAAGGCCTGGAGGCCAGAGTTCGCCGATGCCGAGTTCATCCTTGAGAATGGTGAATATGTCTGCGGTTGGGCTGTGGAGAAGATGAGCAAGTCGATGTTCAATGTTGTAAATCCGGACAAGATCTGTGATGACTACGGAGCCGACACCCTGCGTCTCTACGAGATGTTCCTTGGCCCTCTTGAACAGTCAAAGCCTTGGGACACAAAGGGTATCGATGGCGTGAACAGATTCCTGCGCAAGTTCTGGAGGCTCTTCTTTGACGGGGACAACTTCATTGTCACCGATGAGAAAGCCACTCCTGCCGAACTCAAGGTACTTCACAAACTGATCGCGAAGGAGCAGGACGACATTGAGCACTTCTCGTTCAATACGACAGTCAGCGCGTTCATGATCGCCCTGAATGATTTGGCGGGACTCAAATGCCACAAGCGTGAGATACTTGAGCCGCTGACGATAATGCTTTCTCCGTTCACCCCGCACATTGCTGAGGAACTTTGGTCTGTGCTCGGTCACAGCGAGAGCATCACCTACGCACGTTTCCCAGAGTTCGACGCAGCCCTTGCCGCTGAAGACAACGTGACCTATCCGGTTTCATTCAACGGCAAGATGCGTTTCACTGTGGAGCTTCCTAAGTCACTCTCTCCCAAGGAGGTCGAGGTTAAGATCCGGGAGATGGAACAGACTGCCAAATACGTGGGTGGACAGAACATCGTCAAGGTGATCGTCGTGCCTGGCAAGATAGTGAACTTTGTATTGAAATAATCCATGACAATAGATTCTTCGACAATCCTGAGGGGCATCAAGGAATATCTTCTGATCACCCTCGGCATAGTCATTTACACAGTGGGGTGGGCGATATTCCTGACTCCGAACAATCTTATCGGAGGCGGCGTCTCCGGTATAAGCGCCATCATCCAGTACGCCACCGGCATCAAGATGGGCTACTCCTATTTTGTGATCAACACGGTCTTGCTGATAATCTCGGTTGTGATTATCGGCCCGTCGTTCGGTGTGAAGACGGTTTATGCCATAATTCTTGCATCGGTCTGTCTCAATGTGTTCCAGGCCATTATACCTGAGACCATCATCCAGGATTTCGCCTTGTCGAACGGCAAGCTGATGTGTTCGATAATCGGAGGCTCTATGGCCGGAGTGGGAATAGGCATGTCCATCTCTCAGGGTGGAAGCACAGGAGGGACGGACATCATAGCTATGATAATCACGAAATTCCGGAATATTTCTCCGGGGCGCATCATCCTGATAATTGATGTGTTCATTATCTCTTCTTCGCTGCTCTTCCCTTCGTTTGACGCCAGCGGCCAGATGATTCCGTTCGACGCCAAGTTCTCCATCGCTGTCTATGGTATGATCATCGTGACGGTCAACGGTTATGTGGTCGATCTTTATCTGGCCGGTTCGAAGCAGAGTGTCCAACTGTTCATCCTGTCAAGACATTTTGAGGAGATCGCAGATATGATAGCCAAGGAATTTCACAGAGGTGTGACAGTTCTGAACGGAGAGGGATGGTACACCAAGAAGCCGGCTTCTGTCCTGATGGTCATCACCAGAAAGACGGATCTGAATCTTCTCTTGAAGTCGATCAAGCGTGTGGATCCTGATGCCTTCCTTTCGATATCTTCGGTGAGCGGGGTTTACGGACAGGGATTCGACTCCATAAAAGTAGCAAAGAAAAAATAAATTTTAGAAAAGAATATTGTCATATCTTTTTTTACCCCCGGAATGACCACATTCCGGGGGCTTTTTCTTGGTATCTTGGTTCATAACCATAACCCTATTAAATATTAACCAACTATGTTGATAACGACAATAGCAGCGATTCTGGCGATTCTGGAATTGTCATTCTTCTGTGTTTACGATTTGAAAACGAGCAAAGGCAACCGGTCCTCAAGGTATGTCATCCGTCTTATGTCTTGCTTTGGCGGGGTCCTGTTGATCGTCTCCGATTTATTGCTGTCCCCTCCGCTTGACCTGCAGGAACTTGCCGTCGATTTTACCTTCGCGATGGCGATACTTGTGGTCTATCCATGCTCTTTCGAGAGGCCGGAGCCATCATTGAAATCATCCACGTTCCTTGCGTTTGCAGGCCTTCTCGCTGTGTTGTTCTTCAGTTTCAAACCATCAGGTACCTTAGGTTTCAAATCTCAAAGGATCGTATGCTCTGTCGGACCGATCATATTCCTTGTCCTTCTGCATTTCCTTTATGTCGCTTACCGCAAGTTCTCCGGAATAAGGGCGATGTTCAGAAACACGGCGGTATGGCACAGTGTGGAAGACTATTCCCGTTTCCTTTATTCAATGGGTTTCCTTGGCATATCGCTGCTCTTTTTGTGTGCCGTTTCGGCATCTGGACATTTCGGTGAGATCCTTACAATCATGACCCTCATACTCTCGATGGCGCTTTACTCGTGCCTTTTCATGAGAGCGTCCACCGGGAGAACATATATGATCAAAGTGGCGACTGAAAAGCGGATAAAGGACATAATCAAAGGCAATCTCAGAACATCCTACATCGACAAGAGTGAGGAGGACGCAAAGATGAATAACCTTTACAGGCGTGTCATAATGTATATGGAGGAGAGAAAACCGTATCTTAATCAGGATTTTGACATGTCAGTCATGGCGGACTCCATGCTTACAAACAAACTGTACCTCTCAAAGACGATCAACATCTTGTCAGGGCGCAATTTCCGGCAGTTTGTGAATTATTACAGGGTCCAGCAGGCTATGACGCTTATGAAAGAGGATCCAAGGTTGAGGGTGAGCGAAGTGGCGGAGATGTCCGGCTTCCATTCATCGGTGTCGTTCAATATGGCATTCAAGGTGAACACCGGAAAGACACCATCAGAGTGGATTCATGACTACGTGGCGGAGTCGGAACGGACTTCAGACAGATAGCTTGACGTCCCCGATTCTCCATGATGACGGCGGAGGAGCGATGATGTCCATCTCTTCTTTCCGCACGGGATGCAGGAACTTGACCTCATGAGAATGAAGGCATATCCCTCCGTCACGATTTGAACGTGGGGCACCATATTTAAGGTCTCCTTTGATGACGCAACCGATGCCGGCAAGCTGGCAGCGGATCTGATGGTGTCTTCCTGTCAACAATTTGACCTCAAGCAAGGAATATCTTTCCGTATCTCCAATGTGCGTGTAGATAAGTTTCGCCAATTTGGCTCCGCTTGTTTTCTCTCCGCCTCTCGCGATGAAACTCTTGTTCAGCTTCTCATTCCGTACGAGCCAGTCGTCCAGTTCCGTGGACTCTTTCTCGGGAGCGTTGCAGCAAAGCGCCCAATAGGTCTTATGAATATTCCCGGACCTGAACATCTCCGAGAGCCTGGAAAGGGCTTTCGAGGTTTTGGCGAAGATTGTTATACCACTGACAGGCCGGTCAAGGCGATGCGGGATTCCCACATACACCTTGCCCGGCTTGCCGTCTCTCTGGGCTATGAACGCTTTCAGGGTTTCCGCCAGACACTCGTCCCCGGTCTTGTCGGCCTGGACAATCTCCCCGGCTCTCTTGTTGAAGACAAGAATGTGATTGTCCTCGTACAGAATCCGCGATTCCAGATCCCGGAACTCGTCCTCGCCCAAACGTCTGTATTCCATCTATTCTATAGGTACAAGGGCGAAACTCAATGTCCCTTTGCAGCAGAGTTTTCCGTTGACCTCCAGCTTGGCCGAGCAGAAGAACAGGTTGCCTCTTCTATCGTCCAATGTGGCCGTCACCTCGCAGAGGTCTCCAGGCTTGACAGGATTCTTGAAACGGACCTTGTCCAGTCCTGCGTAGAGGGTGATGTGCCCCGGAATCTCATCTTTGACGAGGATGGCGCAGCTCTGTGCCATGATCTCGCACTGGATCACACCTGGAACTATTGGATTGCCTGGAAAATGTCCTCTCGTGAAGAATTCGTCCTCCTTTATCCGGTATTGAGCGTGGGCTACGCCGTTCTCATCAATGTGAGCCTCTTCTATAAGAAGCATAGGCTCACGATGAGGCATGAACTGTTTGATTTCCTCTATATTCATAGTTCTTGGACTTTAAGATTGTCAGCCCTCGAATTTTCTGAAGGCCACGCATGCATCGTGTCCGCCGAATCCGAAAGAGTCGGAGATTCCGAGCGTAAGGTCTGTCTTGACGGCCTTGTTAGGAGTGTAGTCAAGGTCGCACTCTGGATCAGGAGTGTCCAGATTGATGGTAGGAGGGCATATCCCGTCACGCAGCGCAAGGATTGTGGCGATAGCCTCAGCCGCTCCGGCAGCTCCGAACATGTGCCCGGTCATAGACTTGATGGAACTGATGTGTGCCTTGTAGGCGAAGTCTCCGAGGGCAATCTTGTAGGCAAGTGTCTCGGCCGCGTCATTCAGCCTTGTTCCGGTTCCGTGAGCGTTGATGTACAGGTTGTCTTTCTCCTTGTCGAATCCGGCCTCCTCAAGGGCGAGTTCGATGCACTTCGCCTGGGTGGTACCGTCCGGCCTCGGAGCCGTCGAGTGGTAAGCGTCGCATGTGTTGCCGTAGCCGACCATCTCGCCGAGGATGTTTGCCCCACGGGCTTTCGCGTGCTCATATTCCTCAAGCACAAGGGCCGCGGAACCATCCGCCATCACGAATCCGGCGCGGTTGGCGTTGAACGGAAGCGAGGCATATTTAGGATCTGTCGCCCTGGAAAGAGCCTTGGCGTTGGCGAATCCTACGATTCCGATAGGAATTGTGGCGTTCTCGCAGCCTCCGGTGATGATCGCATCGGCATAACCGTTCCTGATCGCTCTGAAAGCCTCTCCCATAGCATTGGTAGAGGTCGCGCATGCTGTGACAATGTCAAGGCAAGGGCCATTGGCGTGGTTCAGTATGGCAATGTGTCCGGCGGCTATGTTGGAGATCATAGTAGGAATGAACAGAGGTGAGATCCACTGGCCTGAAGGATCCTCGATCATCTTGGCTATTTCCCTGTACTGGGTTGCGAATCCGCCGATTCCTGAACCGAAATATACTCCAAGCCTGAACGGGTCGATGTTCTGCCCCTCTCCCTGAGAAAGAAGTCCAGACTGTTTTACGGCCTGATAGGCGGCGGCGACACCGTACTGTGTGAACAAATCCTGCTTTCTGATGAAAGGCTTGTCCATTCCGTACTCGTCAGCCTTGAAATCCTTGATCGTTCCGGCGATCCTGACAGGCAGGTTGTCCGTCGGGAATGCGTCAATCGTCTCGATTCCGCACACCCCGTCGCACAGGTTGGTCCAGAATGTGTCCACGTCATTTCCTACAGGGGAGATGACTCCCATTCCTGTTATAACTACTCTTTTATTCATATTTTATTCTTTATAATCATTATGTTAAGCCAACAGCTCCGGAGCCCCGGCAAGCAGCTTCTCGGCCCCGTCCATAAGGTCATCCACGATTTCCTTGGCTGTTTCCTTTTTCTTTATCATCCCGGCGACCTCTCCAGCGAGGAAACTGCCTCCCGCGAGATCTCCGTCAAACACGGCCTTGCGCATCGATCCGGTGCCGAATTTCAGGACCTCTTCCTTCGGGACGGCCGGGTCATATTCCATTTTGAAAAATTTCTTCGCGAACGGGGTCTTGAGGCCGCGGACAGCGTCACCAAGCGACTTGCCTGTCACCATGGTGCTGACATCGGAAGCGGCGATCAGCCTTGCCTTGTAGTTTTCGTGAATATGGCATTCGTCGGCGATGAGGAACCTTGTGCCGACCTGAACTCCCTTCGCTCCGAGCATAAAGGCGGCCGCCACTCCTCTGCCATCGAATATTCCACCTGCGGCGAGAACTGGAATATCAAGCGCGTCAACAACCTGAGGCACAAGTGCCATTGTATGAATATCCCCGATGTGTCCTCCGGACTCAGCACCTTCGGCCACAACGGCGGCAGCGCCGAGTTCCTGCATCTTGATGGCGTAGGCGACGGAAGCCACGACAGGAATCACCTTGATTCCGGCTGCCTTCCATTTCTCCATATAGGCGGCAGGGGAGCCGGCACCGGTAGTCACTATCTTGACACCTTCCTCAATGATCATCTCCGCAACCTCCCCGGCGTTCGGTGCCTGAAGCATGATGTTGACACCGAATGGCTTGTCCGTCAAGGTCTTGCATTTGCGGATCTCTTCTCTGACGGCTTCAGTGCCGAAGTTGATGGATGAGATCAGACCAAGTCCACCGGCGTTGGAGACCGCGGCGGCCAGTTTCGCGTCAGCGATCCAGGCCATTCCTCCTTGGAATATAGGACGCTCGATTCCGAGCATGTCACAAATAATACTCTTTATCATATTGCTGCAAATATACTAATTAATGTTCAGATTACCATTCCACTACGGCCGCACCCGAGAGCAAGCCGGCTCCAAAGGCACTAAAGACCAAGATATCGCCTTTTTTGAACATCCCCTTTCTGTTGCATTCGTCCAGAAGGATGGGGCATGAAGCCGAAGATGAATTTCCGTGATCGGTTATGTTGATCGGAAATTTATCGGCGGGCTGCCCCATGTAATTGATGATGGAGTCGATGATCCTTTGGTTTGCCTGGTGGATCATGAAATATGCGACATCGCCCTTGTCGATCCCGACCTCGTCCAGAAGGCTCTGTACACCTTCCGTGCACGCTTTCACAGCGAACTTGAATACCTCGCGGCCCTTCATCTGCATAGGTACGCTTTCCTCCTTCTTTGTGATGTACGGAGTGTCCACGAGTGTCCTTGTCTGCCAGATCTCTTCCTTGGATGGCTCGGCATGCAGTTTGGTGCCTTTGATGTTGTCGCCTTCGGTCAGCACTACCGCTCCGGCTCCGTCACCGAAAAGCACGCAAGTCCCACGGTCTTTCCAGCTGGCCATCCTGGTCGGCTCTTCGACGCACGCCACGATGGCATTCCTGATTTTCCCGGCCTTATAATAGGTCTCGGCCATGTCCAATGCATAGACAAATCCCGGACAGGCGCAGTTGATGTCGAACATCGGGCATTTGAGTCCGAGTTTTTCACCGATGATGCAGCTCATTCCCGGGGTTATATATTCGGAAACGACATTGGAGACAATGAAGAGGTCAATGTCTTCGGCTTTCAGTCCGGACATCTCAAGAGCCTTCCGCACGGCTTCGGTTCCAAGATCCTCCAGATTCTCGTCTGTGATCACGTGTCTTGTCTTGATTCCTGTCCGTGGGTAGATCCACTCATCGCTGGTGTCCAGAAATCCCGCGAGCATATCGTTGGTCACCACCTTCTTTGGAAGTGCGCTTCCTGTACCTATAATTTTCATAAATTTTGCTGTTATTTAGGATATTTACAGACAAAAATATGAATATGCCCCAACCGCTCAAAAATTAAGTGGTGAATATGCCTTTTGTGTCGTAACCGCTATAATTTAAGTGGTGATTTCGCTGAATTTGTGGCGAATTTCCGCCGTAAATGACACTGAAAACAGGCTCTTCCCGGCATTTTGACGCCAGAAAGAGCTCTGCTTTCAGAGAGGTTGTCCGCTTCTTTATTCCTCTGTGACGAAAGGTTTGGAGAGGAGCTCCATGGCCTCCACAGGTTTGTCCGTGGTGATGAGACTGACACCTTTCGCGATGAAATTGAGCATGTCGCTGACATTGTTGACAGTCCAAACATTGACAGTCATTCCGAGTCCGTTCGCCTCTTTGATCCATGCGTCGGTAAGCTTGCTGTAGGAGTAGTCTATGCCCTTTATTCCATCGGCGTGCACAGCTGATGGAGCCTTGTCTCCGTTGAGGTACTGGACGGTCGCTTCCGGTGCGAGTTCCACGATTCTCTTGCAAACCTCGTAGCTGAACGCTATGTACTCAACTTGATTCTGAAGACCTTTTGCCTTTACGGCATCGACGCAAGTTTTCGCCGCCGTCATCGTCTTGGCTGTGGTGTTGTGGTTTTTTATCTCTATGATCAGCTTCACGTCCGGATAAAGCTTTGCCTGATTCAGATAGTCATCAAGCGTAGGCAGAGGTTCTCCGTTGGCGAGTTTGTAGTCTTTGATCTCATCGTAAGTCTTTGAGTCGAGCCTCCAACCTTTATATTTGGCGTCCTCGGGTACCTCGTTGCCTTTGAATGTAGGGTTGTGGTATATTACCGGCACTCCATCTGTGGTGGCATAGATGTCAAATTCGGATCCATACACCCCGAGTTTCTGTGCTTCGGCCAAAGATGCCACCGAGTTTTCAGCAGCATTGCCATGATGATACCCTCTGTGCGCCACAATCTTTGTGTTGTAAAGGTTCTTGATGTCGCTTACAACATTGAACTCAGATGAGCCCAAAGGGTACTGCGTCTCTCCTCTGCCGAGTACAATGCGGTATTTTCCGGCTCTGAAATCATCTGGAATGCGAATCTTAAGGTAGCCGTCCCCATACGTCGACGTACATGAATATGACAGTGACTCACTGCTCATGGATTCCAGCTTGATGCGGTCTCCGCTCTTGAATCCCTTGGCATATATGTAGAACCAGCAGCCCGGCTTGACATTGGCGTTCGGAAGCAATGTCAGGTCACTTATCGAGATGACTTCCGGCTTCATGTCGTTTTTGACAACCTTGTAGAGTTCTGCCACATTCTTGGCGGTGAGGACATTGCCGTATATCCTTGCGACAACCACGTCACCGTTGAAGCCACAATGCGCTCCGGACGCTCCGTTAGGGTCGCCGCCGACGCAGAACCATGTGCTGCCCTCAGTCGGAAAATTCAGGTTGCCGGCCGCCTCGGCCTCACCTTTAAGTTCTCCGTTGACAAAGATGTAGGATTTCCCGGCCTGCTTGCTCCATATTCCGACAACGTGGTAGTAACGGCCTACTTCCGGAGTTATGTTCGAATGTGTCCATTTCCAGCTGGATTTCCCGTCCGCGCTGACATTTGGCAGGAAGGTTATATCCTTGCCCTTGCTGTTGTCCGTGATCAGGAAACCTGTCCCGCCGCTCTGCATTGAACTGAACGGCTTGATCTCTGAACCATTGGCCGGAGCGTCCATTCTGAATACAACCTCCATTGAGTGCCCGTCCGCGAGTGCGTTCCTGAATTTCTGATCCTGTGTGTAGTCGATCTTGTAGTACCCGGCGCTTATGGATTCTCCAAGCGTGTGGCTGAAGTGGGCCGCGTATCTGGAATATGCGTCATTGAAATAATTGACAGCAGAGGAACCCTGTACCGTTGTCACGGACATTTTTGAGTCGGAATTGTCCACGGCGGTCCCGTCATTCTTGAATATCAAATCCAACAGATCGGCCTCCGGTACATCTGGTGGCGTAGGCGGGACTATGACCTCCTCGTCTTTCGAGCCTTTTTTCTGATTGACGGCGATCGAGACGGACTTGGTCTTGCACGTGAACACAAGATTCCCCGATCTTGCCTCAAGAGTCTCGTTCTTTGCGATGTTGACCGTTACCTGCCTTGCTCCTTTCTCCCCGGAAAGCGGACTGGCGGTGATCCAGTCCGCACCTTTTGCCTCAAGGCTCCATGGGGCGTTCGACATCACGCGCAGTGAATATCCATTCTTCCCCTTTGACTCGAATTCAACCGATCTGGGAGTCTCGCCGGATTCATCATAAACGGAGAACTGCACATCTTCCTCATTTTTCTCAGACTCGGTGCATGCAGCCGCCAGCCCGATGGCCGCAAAGGCACAGACGCAGAATTTCCAGACAAAATTTTTCATTGTAATATGTTTGAGTATATGCGACCGTTTTTAAGGCCTGAATTATTGATGAAGAGCAGGAAGGTGTTTGTTCTTCCTGCTCTCCCGAAATAGAATCTATTAATATCCAGGGTTCTGGACGAGATTGCCGTTGATGGTGAGTTGCTCCTGCGGGATGGCCAGCCAGTAGTTCTTAGGGGCGGTGAACGTCCTGGAGTCGGTCTCGTAGGCCTCCGTGATCTTGTAGTAATCCTCGGCCGTCTTGCCTGCGATGTTCCATGAACGTGGCCTGTTCTGGAGAATGTTTTGAACGACTTTGTATCTCCTCAGGTCGTAGAACCACCTGCCTTCGAAGGCGAACTCGCTCAGACGTTCCCTGAGAACCGCGTCAAGCAGTGTCTTGCCGGTAGGAAGGCCGCCGACCTTGGCCCATGAATCCTCGAAGTCCGGAAGTCCGGCACGGTTCCTGACCTTGTTGATGTAGGTCAGTGCCTCTCCGTCAATCTTGCCGTAGTACTGGACGTAAGCCTCGACGAAGTCCATGTAAGGCTCCGCGAAACGAATGTACGGGAATGCGAACTTGTGGTAGGTGAACGACTTGGAGGTGTTGTCAAAGTTGTTGGACTTGTGGATCCACTTCTTGACATAGTAACCTGTGCAGCCTTGATATTCATTGCCAGTGTTCCCGTCGTTCTGCTGCTCTTCACCACGACGGCACTTGAGCATGAAGGTCTCGCCGTTGAGATCGTATGATCCACGGTCATAACCGACGGAGGCGTAGAATCTTGGCTCTCTGTTTATGTGGAGGATGGATGTCTTCTCTCCTGGGTAGCCCGGAGCGTCAACCAATTGGGTCGGATTCTGAATGGCATCCTTTGTCTCAGGATCGACATCCATCGGGAGACCGTTCTTGGAGAGGAAGCACTCCACTGCCTCGAACGTCGGGACGAAATATCCACGCCATCCCTCACGGCTGTAGGATGTGTATCCTGTCCTCGGAGCCATATTCTTGATGTTGTAGGAGATGTTGCCTTGAGCCGCATAGCTGAAGAGGTGCTCGTACTCATTGTAGAAAGCGTTGGCGTCACCACCGAGGAACGCTGCCCTGTAGTTCTCGTAACCTTTCTCGAAGGTATCGGTCTCCTTGCTCGGGGCATAGAGCTGGAATCCATCCGCCTCTCCCTGCCGGATCGCGTCTTGGGCTGCGTCCATGGCCTTCTTCCATAGTTCTTTGTCATATTCAAGAGGCATCAGCGGCGTGCCGTCGTTGTTCTTGAAATCGGCGTACCACTCAGCGTTGCCGTTGACCATAGGAGACGCTGCCTGAAGCCAGAGACGCGACTTGAGCGCCTTGGCGGTAGTCTTGGTCGCGCGGCCGAGGAAGTTTGATGAATATGACGCCGGGAGATACTCGGCGGCCTTGTCGTACATGTCAGAGATGAACTGAACACACTCCAGATAAGGCTTGCGCGCATAATTGATGTCTTCCTGAAGGCCGATGAGGTGGTCCACGATGACGATAGGGCCGTAATATTCAAGAAGAGTCTGGTGCATATAAGCTATGTTCCAGTAGGCCTCGCCCCTCCAGCGATTCCTTTCGTCCTCGCTCGCGTCAGGCACTTTGTCGATGTTCTCAAGAAGGAGATAGGCGTTGCGGATTCCGCCCCACACATTGTAGGACACGGCTCCGGAAGCCTTGTTGCATGTTGTGGACCACATCGCCACATAGGTGTTGGACGGGGTCTCCTGATTGTTGAACACAAGAGACTTCCATTTGAAGTAATACACTGAGCCGTAGAAGCTTGACACCATATCACCTCCGCCGCACATCTCCAGCGAAGACTGGAAGTACCATCTGTTGGGCATATAGTAATAGAGCGAGGCTGCGAAGTTGTCGGCCTGCACGTGGGTCTTGAAAAGGTCCTCCTCTGTGGCCTTCCCGCTTGGAATGACATCGAGGAAGTCGCAAGATGTCGCCATTCCCAAGGCGCAAAACAGTATGATAAAAATCTTCTTCATATTCATAAATGATTAGAAAGTGAACTGGAAACCAGCCTTGACCGTGCGCTGGAGCGGATAGGACAGACCGTTGCCGCGGCCTTTCTCCGGATCCCAGTACTTGAACCTGGAAATGTAGAACAGGTTGTTTCCCTGCAGATAGAAACGAACGAACTTGTAGGTGAATCCGACCTCGGCGTTCTTCAGACGGACGAACGAGGCGTCGTGCATGTAAAGTGTGGAGGCCTGGGTGTTGTTGTCCGAAGGAACGGTCGTGAGCCTTGGATATTTCGCGTCCTTGTTATTGTTGTCCCAAGACCAGTGATCGTCAGCTATGTACTGGACGATGCCGTAGCCGAAATGCTGGTTGTCGCAGAACGGATGGTTGTTGTACGTCGTGATGTCGTACCTTGAGCTGCCCTGGAACATGATGGAGGCATCCCATTTCTTGTATTTAACCGAACCACCGAATCCGAACTGGATCTCCGGGAAGTAAGGCTTGTCGCTCCACACGAAGTCATTGGAGTTCACCACGCCGTCGTTGTTCACATCCTTGTACTTGACGTCACCGACACCGTAGGCTCCGAAATCCTGCCTTGGGCTGTTGTCGATCTCCTCCTGCGAGGTGAAGAGCCCTTCGGCGATGAGCACCTTGTTGGAATTGATCGGCTTCCCTATTTTCGAGAGATGTGGATTCTTGGTGTAGTCAGGCTCGTCCATGGCCTTCACTTCGGAATGGGCGTAGGTGAACGTTCCGCGCAGTGAGTACTGGAAGTCGCTGTTCACCACCTTGTTGTAGTTGATGGAGAAATCCACTCCGGAATTGGAGGTCTCTCCGAGGTTCGCCCAAGGAAGCGATCCGCCCACTCCACCGTTCGACGCGAATGACTTGCGCTGCATGAATATGTTCGTGCGGTACTCGTGGAACCAGTCGGCGGACAGCTTCAGGTCTTTGAAGAGTTCGATGTCGATTCCGACATTGAGTTTCCTGGCTATCTCCCAAGTGGCGTTCACATTACCGTAGTTGGAGATGAATCCGGCGCCGATCTTGGCGAAGTTGGAACCGAAAACGTAGGATCGGTCTCCCATATCAACCTCGGTGATGTATGGAAAACGATGGTCGTCACCGAGAGAGTCGTTTCCTACGAGGCCGTACGAGGCGCGGAGCTTCAGGTTTGTCACCGCATCCTTCAAAGGGGCGAAGAATTTCTCGTTGGAGATGTTCCATCCTATGGCCGCTGACGGGAAGAAACCGAAACGCTTGCCGGCGATGAAGTTCTCGGAACCGTTGTAGCCGAAGTTGCCTTCAAGGAAGTAACGTTTGGCGTAGTTGTATGTGACACGGCCGGCGAGACCCTGCTCCCTGAACGGAAGGAGTTTCTCCTCTGATGATCCGGTGGCGTTGTTCACCTTCTCTTTCATGTGGTACACGAGGTCGGCGCTGACATCATGCTTCCCGAATTTCCTCGCATAGTTGATCTGACCTTGCAGAGACCACTCGTGGTAGCCGCTTGCGGAGACAGAACTCTCAAGGTAGGTCGTTCCCTCCGCGCCGATGGAGTTGGCTGTCCATGAATAAGTTCCATCATCGTTGAGCGTGATGCTGTCCGGGTCGATCTTGTAATATGCCGGAATATGATAGCGGTTCGTGGCCGCGTAGGAGTAGTTGTAGAAAGAGACCAACGCCTTGGCGGAGAGGCCCTTTGTGATGAATTTCAGACTCTGGTCAACGTTGAGGGAGGCTGTCATCCAAGACCGATATTGCTCCTTGTAACCACGGCTGAGCAAGGCGTAAGGATTGAGGTCGTTGGAACCTGTGTCCCAAGTGTCGTTGTTGCCGTACCTTACGAACGTGTCTCCGTCCTGCGCCGGAAGAACGGCCGGGAAGCGCACCGGGTTCGCGCGCATCGTGTAGTAGAAGAGGTTGGAGGTGGACTCGTAAGGGCTGTCCTGATACTGAAGCTGCATATTCAGTTTCATCGAGACCTTGGTCGTCTTGGTCGCCTGAGCCGTGACATTGCTCTGGAACATGTACTTCTTGTTGTTGAGGTTCACGTCCAGAAGAGCGTCCTTAGGCTCCTTGATGATACCGTTCTCGTTGTAGATAGAGGCGTTGAGGAAGTAGTTGACCTTCTTTCCGCCACCACGCAGAGAGACGTTGAATCGTTGGTTCATCGCGAAGTCCTTGAACAGCATTCCGTACCAGTCGTTGTTCGGATAGACGTAAGGGTCGAGATGGTTTCTGGTTCCTTCGATCTTCTCGCTTGAGTAGAACGGCACGTATGTGGCGCCTGACTGGCGGGCCACGTTGTAGAGGGCTTCATTGTAAAGCTCCATATACTGCACACCGTCAGCCACTTCCTGAACCATTGTCGGCATGGAGACCGTGTTGTCGAAGGATGCGCTGATGGCGATCTTCTCGGAGTTTCGTCCTTCCTTGGTGGTCACGATGAGCACACCATTGGCTCCTCTGGAACCGTAAAGGGCGGTGGCGGTAGCGTCCTTCAGGACAGACATCGACTCGATGGCCTCGGTCGGGATGTTGTTGAGCATCGAGGATGTGATCTCCACTCCGTCCAGAACAATCAGCGCGCTGGAGTTGGCTCCGAAGGTGGATATTCCTCGAATATAGAAGGCCGCGCCGTCGGCTCCCGGCTCACCCGAAGTCTGGCGGGCGATGAGCCCGGGAATATTTCCGGCGAAAGATGTCGTGAGGTTCGAGGATGAGGTCGCAAGGTCCGTTGGCTTCACCGCCTGGACGGCTCCCACGAGGGATTCCTTCTTCTGCGTGCCGAATCCGACCACGACTGACTCTTCGAGAGCGTTGGACTGAACGATCATGGTGACGAGGGTGAACAGATAGGTGTCAGCCACTTTGATCTCCTTTGTATCGTATCCCATCATCTCGAAGACGACGGTCTCTGTGGTGGGGGAGACGGAGAACCTGTACTCTCCGTGCGCGTCTGTCGTGGCGATTTCCTTAGGATTTTCCTTGGAATGGATGACGACTCCTGCCAAAGGTGTGTCGCCGTCGGAACCGATGACGATACCGTTCAGTATCTTGTCCGCCTGTCCTGTCTTCGCGTTTTGCGCCGGCATCGTAAGAACACCGAGGCAAAGCGTGACGGCCAGCATTAATAGCCTTTTGATTATCTTATTCATAAGCTGTGATTTTTCTGATGTTACTTCACGATCTGGATCTTGCCTTTCAGTGCGGTCTTGGCCTTGATCTGCTCGGCTGTGAGCGGATTGTCATAGAGACGTGCGACCACGACTGTGCCGTTCCAGGAACCATTGAATTTGGTTTCGTTGTTGTAGTTTCCGGCTACTCCCATGCAATGCAGGCCGCTCTTGTGTTTGAGCGCTGTCACTCCGACTGTGGCCTTGAGCTCACCGTCCACGTAGCACTTGATTGTCTCCTTGTCCCAGACTCCGAACACGTGGTAGAGTTGGCCGGGAACAGCCTGAACGTGGCTTACCGCGAAGTTCCAGTTGCCGTTGCCGTGCTGGATGAACTCTATCGAGCCGTCACGGGTGACTTTCGATCCGTCCCCGGCGTTTGTCTTTTCACCCGGCGCGCCGAGCATCAAGGCGAACCCTCCGGACTGTGTGGCGCCGAAGGCCTTTGTCTCGACGTTGGTGTGGGCGGCAGGGATGGAGAACACGGATTCAATCGTGTAGCCATTGTTGAGCCTGCCTTCGAAAGCGGTGTATTCACACTCCCAGAAAGCGTAGTCAGCCTTGTTGAATGCTTTGTTCTGGGCGCGTGTCACGGATGGCCCCCAAGCGGCATAGTCATCGTAGTAGTTCATGGCCGCTCCCTTTGTCCAGGAGTTCACTTTGCTCTTGAGAGGGGAAATGTCTTCAGCGGTGCCGTCTTCGTGGAATTTGAAGTCCATCAGGTCGGCGGCGGCGTACTGGGTCAGGGTGATCACACCCTTGACATCCTTGTCTTCCTCGGAATCAGCGCA
>CAKVBK010000010.1 GCA_934725285.1 uncultured Bacteroidales bacterium
TGTGATGTTCGTTCTCGGATCGTCCGGATTCTCAGGATCATAGAAGTAGTGGTCGTAGGAGATGTCCTTCGGAAGGGAGAAGTTTGTGCCGGTGGAGTAAGCGTTGAACCCGACATATCTCCAATAAGTCTGCGCTCCGCCCGAACCGTTCCAAAGCATGGAGAAATCGATTCCCTTCCATCCGAGCTCAACCTGGAATCCGTAGTAGAACTTAGGGGTCATTGAAGTGCCTGTGAACATATAGTCATTGGCGTCGCCATAGACTCCGTCGCCGTTCTCATCGGCATAGATGTAGTCACCGTACCATATTCCCTTCTTGCCGATTGTCTTGTTCGGCAGGAATGTGCTGCCGGCCTCTACCATAGCCTCAAGCCATGCCATATCGTCCGGCGTACGGATCATACCGTCCTTAGGGCCTCCGGCCGGATTCACGGTTCCGTCAGCGAAGAAATAGGTGCCGTCTCCTGAATATGTGTTCAGAAGGTAATGCTCGTTGATCAGCTTGCCCTCCATCACCCTTCTGGCGCCGTCCACGACGGTGGACACATCACCTATGTTGCTCTGGTAGGTGCGGTTGCCATATTCATCTGTCACCCAGCCGGCATTGAGGCGGCCCTTGTACTTGCTTACTGTGTTCCAGTTGCGGGTGAAGTTTGCGGTGACGCCGTAGTGGAAGTCCTTGATGTCGTCCTTCCATCCGAGCGTCAGCTCGATGCCGTTGTTGGTCACCTCGCAGAGGTTCTGGTAAGGAGCCGACTTGTTGCCGATCGTGGCAAAGACTGGAGCTTTGTAGAGGATTCCGTCAGTCACCTTGTTGTACCAGTCGGTCTCAAATGTGAGTCTTCCATCAAGGACGGCGAGCTCAAGTCCGATGTCGGTCGAGGTTGTGGTCTCCCAAGTCAGCGCACTGTTGGACAGCGACTGCACGATGCCTGAAGCCAATTTGTTGCCGAATGAATATTCAAAGCCGGACGCGTATGTAGGAATATACTCGTAGTTGCCTATGCTGTTGTTTCCGAGCTTGCCCCACGATGCCCTGAGTTTCAGGTTGTCGATTCCGGAATCTTTCATGAACGATTCCTCAGAGATTCTCCAACCCGCCGAGAGGGACGGGAACAGGCCCCATCTTGAATCGCGCGCGAACCTTGAAGAACCGTCATAACGGAGATTGGCCTCGAAAAGATAGCGGTTGTCGTAGGCGTATGTAAGACGTCCGAAGACCGACACAGCCGCGTAATCCGTCTGCGTGCCGGATATCGAGTTCATATCCAATGCGTTGTTCATCTCCATCAACTGGTCGTTCTCAAGACGCTTTTTCTTGGCGTTCAATGAGTTGCTGTTCTGATAATATGTCTCGGATCCTACCATGGCCGTGATGTCGTGCTTCTTCGCTATCGTCTTCGCCCAATTGAGGCTGTTCTGGAATATCCACTTGTAGGCGAAGTTGGTGTTCTCCGTGATGGAAAGATTGTCAAGGTTGTCATAGCGGTAAGCCACTTCGCCCGTCCTGAACGAGTAGGCGTTGAGAACCTTGGTGACCGCCTTGTGCTCAGTGTCTGTACGTCCATAGTTGAACGAAGCGTTGTACTTTATGCCGAACGGCAGCTTGACGTTGGCAAAGACGGTCGCGTTGATGTAATGAGCCCTGTCATAGCCGGTCATCCTGTCGAAGAAGTAAAGGTTGTTGCGACACTGGGTGCTCTGCTCCGGATTCTCCATCCAGCCATATTTCCCGTCGTAGTACGGGTATATTCCCGGAATGGCCCTGGACATATAGGAGAAGTTGAAGTCAGCCAGCTCGCTGCTGCGCTCGTATCCCCAGATTCTGGTTCCGACCTCAAGCCACTTGGTTATCTGGCTTGAGATGTTCGCGCGAAGCTGAAACTTCCTCGCACCGGAGTTGGATATGATTCCAGGGTTGTCGATGTAGGACATCGAGATGAGGTATTTCGTGCCTCCGTTTGAACCGTTGGCGGAAAGATTGTGCTTCTGGTATATTCCTTTCTCGTAGATGGCGTCCATCCAGTCCGTGTTAGGGTAAGCGACATAGTTCGGGTAGCCGGACTCGGAGATGCCATTCGGATCCTTGGACTTTTCTCTCCAGAGGTCGATCATCGCCTGGGAGAACGGCAGGACAGCGTCCACGTTCTCGGCGGACTCATTCATGAATGACATATAGTCGGCATAGTCCGAGACCACCTTGAATTTGTTGGCAGGCTCGTTCACCGCCATCATTCCGCTGTAGGTGACGCTGACCTTGCCGGCAGACTTGCTTCCGTCCTTTGTGGTGATGAGGATCACACCGTTCGCGCCTCTGTTTCCGTAAATGGCGCATGAGGCAGCATCCTTCAACACGGACACAGATTCAATGTCATCCGGATTCACGTTGGCGATCGAGCCCTCGAAACCATCGACGATCACAAGAGGGCTGGAAGAGTTCAATGTACCGACTCCACGGACCCTCAGCGTAAGCCCTTCCTCGCCAGGACGGCCGGATGCCTGGCTGACGGCCAGACCTGCGTTCATTCCCTGAAGGATCTGGGCGGTACTTGTCACCGGGCGGGATTTCACCTCCTTGGCGTAATCCACAGTGGCGACGGCACCGGTGATGTTCACTCTTTTCTGCGTGCCGTAACCGATGACGACAAGTTCATCCAGCTCGTTCGAGTCAGGAGCAAGGGTCACATTGATGACATCCTTGCCGGCCACATTGACGTTTTTCGTAAGGTAACCAAGAAAAGCGAAAGACAGAGTCTCACCGTCGGAAGCCTGAATCTCAAAATGTCCGTTTCCGTCTGTGGTGACTCCTCGCATAGTGTTCGGCACGGAGACAGATGCCCCGGCCAAAGGCTGGGATGTCTCATCGAAGACCGTACCTTTCACTGTTCGTTGCTGCGCGGACGCGACAAAGCCGATAATGGCAGCGGCAGCCGCCAAAAAGCATTTTTTTAGTGTAATCATATTACGGGTCAGTTAATAACCAAGTAATCCTTAAAAAATAACTTGATAATCTTTGATTGTCTTTTCGGTCCAGATTTCTTTTCTCATCAGTCCTGTGCCACCGGCACACTCCTTCTTCAAAAAGAAATCTATCCTCGAAAATACTGCCAAATCTTCACCAACTTATTTTTCAACGCTTACTGAACGTTTTTGCAAAAGTCTTGAAAAAAAGACTATTTGAATAGAAGAAAAGTTCCATTTGATGGAACATTCGCCGTTCCTTGAAAGATTGCGGCTCCTTTCCCGCCTAACGGACATCGCCACGATGCTCTTTCAGATAATCGGCCGGAAGCTGCCCAAACTGCTTCTTGAAGCATTTCGCGAAATAGGACGGTGTGTTGAAGCCGACAGCGTAGCATACGTCGTTGATCCGATCCGCTCCGTTGGCAAGCATCGAGGCCGCCACATTCAGCCTCACCACCTTGATGTACTCGTTCGGGGTCACATCCAGCAGCCCCTTGACTTTGCGGATCATGGTCGAACGGCTCACAAACATCGCTTCAGCCAACTGTTCAAGTCCGAATTCCGGATCACTCAGATTGTCCATAATCGCCTTTTCCATTGACTTCATGAATTTGGAATCCGTGTTGGTTATGTCAAATTCATCGGGGTCAACCGAAGCCTTCCCTGACAGATGGGCGTTCCGGAACGACTCCCTCTTTCCGGCGAGCACTCTCAGCGAACCCAGCAGATAGTCTAGGCTGAACGGCTTCTCTATGTAGAGGCTTGCCCCGGCCTCCATACACTTGACCTTGATTTCCGGTGAGGAAAGAGCGGAAAGCATCACCACAGGAATGTGCGAGCTGTTCAGCTCGGATGTGACCTTCGAACACAGCTCAATGCCGCTCATCCCTTGAAGGGCGATGTCAGAAAGGATTATGTCGATGTCCTTCTTTTCCAGCAATTCCAGAGCCTTTTCCGCCGACGGGACCGTGACAGCTGAATATTCAGCATTCAGTTTCCGTACAAGATAGTCAGCCAAATCAACGTTGTCCTCAACCACGAGGACAGACAATCTGCCATCGTTTCCTATAGAAGGAGACTCTTCCGCGGCAGGTTCAGGCACACCACCGGCAACCGTTCCCACCGGCAGCCTAAGGACGAAATCGGTATATTCCCCGCCCTCAAGTGCCAGCGAGCCTCCGTGCATCTGGGCAAGTGTCCTCGCAAGCGGCAGACCTATTCCGAAACTCTGCGAATATGGCTGCCTCTCCGCGCTGTACTGGATGAACGGTTTGAATATCTCCTCACGCCGTTCGTGCGGGATGACGGGCCCGTCATTGACGAACGAAATCTCCACAAAATCATCCTTGCGCGAGACCTTTATGTCCACAAATGTCTCGGCGTACTTCACAGCGTTGTGGATCAGGTTGTTCAGCATCTTCAGGAGACTGGCCTCATCGACATTTATGACCAGTCTGTCCTCAGTGTGCTCAAATGACATATTCAAGTTCTTGCTCCTGGCGGTCTCCTTGAAATTGTAATAAAGGAAGCCTATCTTCTCGATTATGTCCACCTGCTTGTACTCCAGCACCCAACCATGTTCCTCGATCCTTACAAAGTCCAGAAGTTCCTTCACCAGCCTGTCAAGGTAGTCCGTGCTGTTGCCGATCACCTCCAGGTCCTTCAAGGTCTCTCCGTCAAGGCCTCCGGCCGCCATGATATTGTCAAGGGGAGTCCGGATAAGCGTAAGAGGTGTCTTGATCTCGTGGATGATGCTTGAGAAGAAATTCATCTTCTCGTGGAACAACTCTTCCTCGCGCTGTCTCTTGGCCGTTTCCGAACGCATGCGCTCTTGTTTTACGGCAGACGCGGACGCGTACCGCACTATTCCCCAGATCAATCCCAACACCAACAGCACATATAATATGTAGGCAAGAGCGGTCTTGTAGAAAACCTCTTTGACCACAATCTGCACCGGCGGATGAGAGTCGTTCCACAGTCCGTTTCCGTCTATGCCCTTCACCAGAAGCCTGTACTTTCCGGCCGGAATGTTTGAGTAATGGAACGACCTGCCGTCCAAATGGTTCCAGTCCTTGTCATAGCCTTCAAGCTTGTAGAAACAACTGTTGCTGGCAGGTGATGAGAATCCAAGGAGAACCATTGAGAACCCGAAACTGTTCTGCCTGTGTGTCAGCACGATGGTTCCGGTCTCATTGATGTTGGTTGAGAGCGGTGAACCGGTCCCGGGCTTCACGGCGTTTCCGTCTATGAAGAAGTCCGTCAGCATTATCGGAGGGATGCGGTTGTCCGTGTGGAACTTACGCGGATTGAAACTGATCACTCCATTGTGGGATGAGAAGTACATCGTGCCGTCAGAAGTCATGATGGCGGTGTGCCCGTCCACAATCTCGTCCAGGAGTCCGTCATAGACAGTGTAATAGCGTATGTCTTCAAAAGAATACTCAAATGAGACAAGTCCTTTGCTTGTAGCGGCCCAGATCCTGCCGTCCTCATCTCTGATCAGCGAAAAAGCGATGCGGTTGTTTTTCAGGACGGAATCATCGAATGTCTCAAATTTGTCATGGTCCTTATCGTATCGCATTATGCCGGCGCCATACGAGCCGGCCCACAGATTCCCGTCCCCGTCAAGATAGACACTCATTATCTTGTTGGCCGGCAGATGGCGGTCTCCCTGCTCATCATAGTCGTAATGAGCGAGGATCACCTTTTCCCTAAGGCTATACTTATAAATTCCGTTGGCGTAGGATGACACCCACAGGTTCCCATCCAGTGATTCCGCCATTCCGGTTATGTAAACCCCTTCAAAACCGTCCACTGGCGCGAATCCGTCGGAAACGGGATCATATTCAAGCATTCCGAGGGTCGTCCCGACAAGAATATCATCAGAGGATGTTTTGAACAATTTATGTATCTTGTTGTCTTTCTGCCTGTTGTTTCTCAGGCCTCTGGTATAGGTGGTGATTTTCCCCGACCGAGGGTCCAGCTTGAATATTCCAGACCATGATCCGAGCCAGACTTCACCGGTGTCGCAGCAGATGGAGAATATTGATTCCGGGAGGGTTGAGGAGCGGTAGCGATGGACAAGACCGGTCGAGGTGTCAAGGTAAAGAAGTCCTTTCTTCTCGCTGGCCAGCCAGATCCGGCCGCTGCGGTCATCCGCCATATCCATAACATAACATCCCTTCAGGCTCTCGTTGTCTGCGAGATAATACTTGTCAAAATTTCTCTGGAATTCCGCTGAGTAGTTCAGGCCGGAAGACAGTGTCCCTACCCAGACTCCGTTGGAACGGTCGATGAACACGGCGCTGGCGTTCTCATCGGCAAGGGAGAATTTGTCCTCCGTGCTGCTTCCGAAGCGCTCCACCGCCCCGCTGACTGAGTCATAGCGGAACAACCCGCCTGTGGTGGAAAGCCATATTCCCTTGTCACGGTCAAGCGCAAGGCCGGTAGGCCTGAATCCGATACTGTTCTCGACTATCGTCCGGAACGTCCCTTTCCTCAAATCAGCGGCGCAAAGGCCGTTCTGCCATGCCGCAAGATAAACAGTGTTGTCGGAAGGGTTGCGGACTATGGCCATTATGTCATCGCTGGATTTCCAGCCTTGCAGCCTGACAGGCTCTATCGACTCAAGAGCCGCGTCCGAATGCCAGAGATCAGAGAAGTACAAGGCGAACCAAAACTCCCCGTTGCCGTCAATGTAGAACGAGCGGATGTTGGCAGGAAGCACCGTGTGACCGTTCTCCGTAAACCAGTTTTTCAGTTCCCCGGTGTCCGGATAATACGAGAACAACCCCAGTCCGTTCACGGACATCCAGACAGTCCCACTCCGGTCAATGCTGATCTGGGTCACCTTGCTGTTGACGGCGGTGCCTTTGTCACTGATCCTGTCAAGTGGGATGAACATGTCGTCCTTGTGGCTGTAGAAAGTCACTCCATCATCCGTCCCTATCCACATATTACCCTCTGAATCAGGACAAAGAGCCGTGATGAAGTCAGTGTTGACACCTAATCGCTCCTTGTAGTAACACTCGAACGATATTCCGTCAAAGCGATTGAGACCATCCTCTGTTGAAATCCAAATGAACCCGTTGGAATCCTGTGAGACAGCGTTGACATTGTTGAACGAAAGTCCGCTGTCAGAGGAAGTGAAGTGCGAGAAATACCATCGGTTGTCTCCGGCGGCCGCTCCGCACTCCAAAGACACGGCAAAAGGCAGCAGACATAGGAATATGCCCGCTGCCCAACCAGTCAACTTATTGATTACCTTTTCAATCATTCAATAGAGAAATAGACTCCGTCAAGCCCTCCGTTGTCAAGATAGAACGGAGCACCGTAAGCGTTGTTGCTTATCCAAGGCGTGTCACGTTTCTCGAACTTGGTGTCGGCCGCCGCCTGGACGCTTCCGTCAGCGCACTCGATGCGGATCTTGATGTAGCCGCTCTGAATGGCGTTCTCAAATGTGATCACCTTGTCGACATCTATGCCGCCCCTCTTCATGGCGAATGTGCACGTCATCGAATAGTTCGGATCGTTCGCCGTGATCTCCTGAGGGTCGCAGATCTTCCACTCATCACTGCCATCCTGATACTTGATGTACCAGAACACCGGCTGTTGGCGACCGTAGATCGGGAACTTCACTCTGATCTTCGTGCCAGCGGTGAATTTCTTTACCGGAAGAGTGAACTCAAAGTTGTCTCCGGTCCATATTCCCTTGATGCCAGGAGAGGATATATTCTTGCTGTTGACAGTCTCAAGCCTCTGCATGCACTTGTCGCTCGGATCAGAGACCTTGTTCCACTGACACCACGCCTGAGGCTGATCAGGGCAAGACCAATAGCCATCGGAAACCCACTTAGGCTGAGTGTCCTTCGTGAAATTCTGCACTCCGTCATACTTGCCCAGTTTGAACACAACCGGGAATGTGACAGGGACAACACCGTCAGCGGAACGGGATACTGTTATCTCCGCTGTCTCCCCCGCCGAGAGCTTCTTCCCTGTGTCTGATTTCTGATTAAAGAAAGAAGTCCGCATTGTCTTTCCGGCCACATCCTCGAACTCCACCTCAAATCCGCCTTCAGGAACGGTGAACGGCAGCACGACAACAGGTATCACGGTGTTGGCGTCCTTCAGTTCCAATCCGCCTTCAGGGAAGTCAAGCCGTACGGACTTTGATTTTTCGCCTGACAATGTGAATATTCCGGTTTCAGCGTCCAATGTGCCGTTTCCGGAAACAGCCCCGTCAAAGGCAGTCTCGTCATACGGAGATATTGTCAATGACTTAAGTGTCGCCGGTGTCCCCTCCTCGACAATGTCGGCCGGAACTTTCAGATTAAGCACAGAGAACGGTGTGCTTACATCAAACTCCACAGTCGGAAGCACAGAAACAACCTTCTTGGCCGCTGTCAATGGCAGATAGCCAATCGCCCCGGCAGAATATTCCTGCACAGGAGGCACAGCCGCCGGGATAGTTTTGATGTCCGATGTGGCCGGAAGAGGGCTGACTGCACAAAATTTAAAATCGTGGTCTGATGAATATGCGATCACCTTGTCCGCGTCAGACACCTCCTTCAGTGACGATGAAGATCCGGACTGGATTGTATTCCAAGAAGAGACTGATTGTCCCGACATAGCCACGTCAGTCTTGCCCTCTCGGGCGCAGAAAGCCGCGACACCGAATGTGGTTCCTTCAGGAAGTTCCATTCCGGATGTCTTCACACTGAAATTGACTTCCAATGTTTCGTAATCAAGAGTTCCATTGTTGTCCTCATTGTTCGCGCAGGAAAACGACACAACCAAGGCTCCAAGCAAAAGTAAATGCCTTCTCATATTGTCTTTGACGTTTAGTGTTATCAAATGGCGACATCACCGCACCGCGATGACATCATTTTCCAACGGCAAAGTAAACAATTATATTCCTGCACGAATGTAACAAAAATTCCAAAACATACAACAAAGCGCCGCCAGAACGTATCCGGTGACGCTTTTGCGATCCATTTATCACGTCAGCACAAGTTTACTTGTAAAGGAAACGCTTGATGCTCATCTTAGGGGTCTTCTCGAACGGCTGGTCAACAATCTCCACCTTGGTGATCTGACTGTAGTTCGGGAGCTTCTTGTCTGAATTGATGCGGATTCTTTCCGGAAGGTCAGCCACAGTCTCTGAGTCGAGGGCGTCCTTGCGGATGGCCTCCTGATCAAGATAGACCAAGGCCACAAGCCTTGCCGAGCGGTCAACAACGACGGACTCCTGAACATAAGGCTGGCTGTTGACAACAGCCTCAACCTCCTCCGGATAGATGTTCTGGCCGTTGGCCGAAAGGATCATCGACTTGCTGCGGCCCTTGATGTACAGGTTGCCCGCGGTGTCGAACAGACCGAGATCTCCCGTGCGGAGAAATCCGTCCTCAGTGAAAGCGTTGGCCGAGGCCTCCGGGTTCTTGTAGTATCCAAGGCAGATGTTCGCCCCTTTCGCCTGGATCTCACCGACAATGTGCAGAGGGTCATCCGAATCGATACGCACAGTCGCGCAATCCACAGGTTTTCCGCAAGAGCCGGCGACATATTCAGCGCTCCCGGCATAGGCCAGCAGAGGGGTCGCCTCAGTCATGCCGTAGCCGACAGTGTAAGGGAGGCGGATCTTCTGGAACCATTTCTCGATCTCCGGGTTCACTGGAGCGCCTCCCATGATGAACTCTCCAACCTCGCCGCCGAAAGCGTTGATCAAGCCTTCACGGATCTTGTTGAATATAATTCTGTTGACTCCGGGAATTTTTGTAAGGAACTTGATCAGTGGCTTGTCCAGCATAGGCTTCACCTTGGACTTGAAGATCTTCTCCATCACAAGCGGAACCGTGATGAGCTGGTAAGGTTTGACCTCCTGGAAGGCCTTCATCAAAGTGCTTGGAGTCGGCGTCTTGCCAAGCCAGTAGATCGATGTTCCGTTGCAAAGCGGATAGATGAACTCTGTCACAAGCCCGTACATGTGAGCCATTGGCAACATCGAGATCATCCTGTTCTTGTCCGAAGTCGGGCGGTGAACCTGACTGAACTCTATCGTGGCGCTGAAGTTCCGGTAGGTCAGCATCACGCCCTTAGGGTTTCCGGTCGAGCCGGAAGTGTAGTTGATGACCGCGAGATCGTCCCAATTGTCTGTCGGATAGACAACATCCTCAGGACCGAATCCGTCAGGATATTTCTCCGATAGAAGATTGTCAATGTTGTTCCAGATAGCCTCGATCTCTGGCTTGCGGCAGTAAAGTATCTTCAGGTTGTCCACATCCATCACAACCTTCACCTCCGGCATCTTGGTGATGTCCAGCTTCGCCCACTTGTCTGCGTTGGTCAGAAGGGCCATACTGTCCGAATGGTTCACGAGATTCTCGACACTGTCGGGGGTGAAGTCGGCGAGGATCGGCACGATGACCGCCTCGTAGGTGTTCACGGCCAGATAGGACATTCCCCAGCGGGCGCTGTTGCGTGCCCAAAGGGCGATGTGCTGTCCCTTCTGGAGGCCGGCCTTGTCGAAGAAAATGTGGAATTTCTCGATCAGTGTCGCCATCTGTGAATATGTGAACGACTCTCCGCCGATGGTGTTGAGGGCGGATTTGTTCCAGTATTTTCTTGTCGCGTTCTGCAATCTGGTTAAATAGTGATCCATACTCAAAATCAATTATCTTGGCAAAAATAACTCAAACTCACGGATTCTTCAAAAGAATAAATATTATATTTGTGGAAATCGTTTATTTGTGGCGAAATTATGAAGAAAAAACCAATTGTAGCGCTGATCTACGACTTCGACGGAACCCTTTCTCCCGGGAATATGCAGGAGTTCGGTTTCATCCAGGCCATCGGTAAGACCCCGGAGGAGTTCTGGAGGATGAGCGACGGGCTTGCTGTCGGGCAGGACGCGAGCAACGTCCTCTCCTATATGAAGATGATGTTCGACGAGGCGAAGAAGAACGGCATCAAGCTCCGCCGGAGTGACTTCCGCAAGTTCGGCCGCCACATCCAACTCTTCGACGGAGTCAAGGAATGGTTCGGTCTGATCAATGAATATGGCGATGCTCACGGTGTACTGATCGAGCATTACATCAACTCCTCCGGTCTGAAGGAGATCATCGAGGGCAGCCCGATCGCCAAGGAGTTCAAGCATATCTTCGCCTGCACCTTTATGTACAACAAGGAGGGCGAGGCCGAATGGCCGGGAATCGCGGTTGACTACACGGCCAAGACCCAGTACATATTCAAGATCAACAAGGGTATATTCAGCGCCCACGACAACAAGATGGTCAACGAGAGCATCGCCGAGGACAAGAAACGGATTCCATATTCACAGATGATCTATTTCGGAGACGGTGAGACCGACATCCCGTGCATGAAGATCGTCAAGATGTTCGGAGGCCACGCCGTCGCCGTCTGCGACGAGAGCAACCCGAAGAAGAAAGCCTTCACAAAGACCCTCCAGCACCAAGGCCGCGTCAACTTCACCGTCCCCGCCAACTACACCAAGGACAGCAAGACCTACAAGGTGGTCTGCGCCATAATCGACAAAATCAAGGCCGACTGCGAGCTCAAGCGGCTCGCCAAGGCCAGGTGATGCAAGACGGAGTCAGAACTCAAGCCGGAAGCCTTTGCTCTTCATCTCGTCGTATTTGTCTTTGTTGAAGGTGTACTTTACGGGGATCTTCGGACCGGAGCCGGAAGGGCGCTGTCCGGTGTTGTTCAGGATGCCGAGCTTAAGCATCTTGTTGGCGAAATTGCGCCTGTCGAAGGTCACCTCAAGGATGGACTCATAGAGATTCTGAAGCTGGGGCATTGTGAACACCTCTGGCAGAAGCTCGAATCCGATCGGCTCGAAATGAATTTTCTCCTTAAGTTTTCTCAGGGCTACACGTAGAATCCTGTCGTGATCGAAAGCGAGAGGCGGGATCCGGTCCAAAGGGAACCAGCTTGCGTCTTCAGCGTCATCTCCGCCTTTAACATCGGCTTTCCTGACAAGAGCGAAAAAGGCTATGGTGATGACCCGCTCACGGGGATCCCGGTCAACATCCGAAAAACAACCGAACTCCTCGACATAGGCAGCTTCCAGGCCTGTCTCCTCCTTGAGTTCCCTCCGTGCACCGGTCTCGGCATCCTCATCCATCCTTATGAATCCGCCAGGAAAAGCCCAACTGCCTTTATACGGGTCCAGACCTCTTCTGACCAAAAGCACCGAAAGCCCATCCTTGACATCATAACCGAAAATCACACAGTCGGTTGTAACCGCCGGATGCGGATACTTGTAGCAATATTTCTTATTGTCAGGCATAATAATGTGTAAATTTCACACAAATATAATGAATATTTTAGAAAGCACAATTCTTTTGCGTAAAATTAACACAGAGAAAGGTAGGGCAAAGCCTGACCGTCATGTCATCAATAAAAACTCACTACTTCCCGTAATATTCCTTGAAGGCGGTCCAGGAGTAGAAGGACGGAGCGACCTGCGGGATCGGCAGGGAGGCCTCATGGCCGTTATAGAGAACCTTAACCAGAATCTCTGGGGTACGCTTGCCACGGTAGAAAATGAGCTGGAGGTTGGCTGCCATCGGGACCTTATCGCTTCTCCAGAAATTCTTCACCTCCTTCGGGTCATCCACAACGGCCCCGAAATTGTCCAGACGCATGTAGGAGACCAACGGCAGTATGGCAGTGTCGTGCGAGAAACGAAGCCTCAATTGAACCTCGCCGGAAGCAAGATCCTCGTCAGCCTCCTTGATCATATTCTCAAGGATCGCGGCATTCTTCGTGCAGCCGAAGTTGTCCGTAAGAGGCGAACGCCCCATATAAAGGTAGCCGTTATAGTTTCTGACCTCCCAAATGCCGAAAAGCTCATCAAATGTGAATATGTCCGAAAATGTGTCGGCCTGTCCGACGTCAAGACATTGCATTCCGACCACAACCGTGCGGAGATTGGACTCAAACTGCCACATCCCGAACGCGGACTCAAGATAGTCTGTATCATTGAAATATCTGGAACAGAATGCCTTGGCATCAATCAACGAAGCCTGCACCGCGGCTGCCGAAGCCTTGGCCTCAGCTGGAATCTGAGTCTTTACCCTGAACGGATTCTGCCCCCCGTCCGGTTCAAGAATCGGCAGATATACCCTACCTGCATCCATTGAATATGTCAGATCTTTGTCCAAACCTTTCAACTCATCCATAAACGATGTCATACTCAGCATAACACGAGGTACGGCCGTGGAAAGTACGGCAGCCTTTGTCTTGCCCTTGAACACTTCCGGGAACTCATTGTACATCGTGGCGGCTATGAACCGATGCTGCTTCTGGCCTTCATATGTCAGATCCCCTCCTCTGTTGGCTACCGTCGGATAGAACTTCTCGTAACGGGAATATAGATCCTCACCGGCCTCAGTCAGTTTCCCGGCCTGATGAGCATCAGAAAGCACCTTGCGGACAGTCTCATAGACAGAATCACCAAGACCATATCTGGCTCCGTGACGGCCGATATGGCTGATATAGACCGGCCTATAGCCTTTCGGAGCCGGAGTGATCTTAACATCATCCAACGGGTACATATAATATTCACCGCCCAAAAGATTCTCGTCGGCCATCATCTCGGCTCGTGTGTCATACTTCAGGACAGCCTCCCTGACACCATATTCAGACTCTATGGCCTTTCTTTGCTCCAAAGCAGCCGGAGCCTGGGCGAAAGAATATGCCCCCGCGGCGAGCAGAGCGGCCACCGCAAGGACAACATTATTCAGTATTCTCTTTTTCATCAACGCAAAGATATTCATTATTTCCCGTAAAGCAATTCCACATCGGCCTTGATGGCGGCGGGAGCGGATTCCGGGATGAATTTCCAAGAGCCTATGACTTTAGGGTTTCCTATGACTGCCGGATCCACACTGTCGTTCTTCTTGAAATACTCATAAAGAATTGTCCTGAACTCCGGGCCGCGATAGACGATCCTGTCTTCGACAGACTTTGCGTCAGTAAGACCGGCAGCCTTCAAGAGACCTCCAGACCCCACAGACCTGTATGTGGTTATCGCCGCGGTATATTCCTTGTCCAACTCAAATGCCCTTCCGTCCGCCATACCGGTGATCGTGATTCTGGAGCCGTAAGGCTTTGTCACATCGACCGTGTAGTTGATTCCGGCGGCGGAATCGAAATTGGCCGGGCTCTTGGCGAGCTTCCAAGCCATCTTTCCGGTGGAGTAATCCTTGGACTGCTTGATCTTCAGGACATGGCTGCCGTCAGAAGGATCCGCCACAGTGTTTATCCAAGCATCGTAGCTGGCCTCAAGGTATTTCTTGATCTCGGCTCCGGTCAGCCTCAGAGCCACCAGCTTGTTCTCGTAAGGATAGACCTTGCGGATGTCCTGATAGCGGACCTCTCCGGCAGAGACCTTACCGTCAATCAGAAGTGTGGCCGACAGGGAGATGTCCACCGGGCAAGCGCTGAAAGCAAGGGCATGGAGGAAGTTCATGTAGTCGCACTGCTTGTAGTAGAACTCTCTGGAAACCAGATCTTTCTTAATCTCGCCGACCGTGCTTGTCATGAAATCGTGAACCTTGTCGTAGTCAGACTGGAAAGCTTTCTCCATCGCGGTGTCATACTCCTCGCTCTTGATGGAGGCCGTCCGTGCGTCCAAGGTACGGCTTACGACCTTTCCTCCTTTCACGACAAGCTTGATGTCGGTCACTCCGGCGTCCTGGCCGGCTCTGCCGCAGTCAAGCACAACCACGCTGTCAGCGTTCATCACCTTGTTGGAATGATCGTGGCCCGCAATGACAACGTCCACTCCCCTCAGGCTCTTGAACAGGTCAAGTCCTTGCTTCTCAAGGTTCTGTCCGTCACCCTTGCCCATAGAGGTGTGGGCGACGACTATCACTACCTGAGGTTTCTCCTTAGAGCGGACCTTGTCCACATCCTCCTGAACCAGAGGCAGAAGCGACTCGAAGCGAAGACCGGAGACGCTGCTTCCGTCCATCAGCGAGGCGTTGTCAGCGTTGGTGTAACCCAGGACCGCGACCTTGACCCCTCCTTTCCTTATTATTGAATATGCCGGGAAATACGGTTTGCCGCTCTTGTCGGACAAGGCGTTTCCGGCAAGGAACGGAACGCCTTCCTTTCTCATTTCCTTGGCGACACGGTCGTAGACACGGTGACCGGACTCGAAATCAGAATGACCGGCGACGACAGCGTCATATCCCATGTAGGAAGCCAGCCTCGGATAGAGATGGGCGGAAGTCGTGTCGACATAGTTGTAGTAGAACGGTGCCCCGTTGCCGAAGAAATTGTCTCCGGCATCGACCAGGATGACGTTGTCCGCTCCTTTCGACTCGCGGATTCCGTTCACGAAAGCGCTTTGCGCCATCAGGGAACCTCTTGCCCTGCCACCGTCTTCGATTGGCTTGGCGAACCAGTAACCGTGGCCGTCACCGGTGGACACCACCGAAAGGTTGTACTCTCCGTCCTTCAGGGTGGAGCAGGCCGAAACGGCCAGTGCGGCTGCCGCCGCTATAATTGGAGTTATTTTCATTTAATGTATATGTTTGTATTTTTAAGTCGCTTCGACAGGCTCAGCGACCGATTAGAGATCCTGCAGAACCAAGGTTGGTGAGCTTGTCGAACCACAGCGACCCGCAATTCTACTTCTGGTTCTGAAGAGCCGCGTTGACACGGGCAAGAAGGTACTCGTAGTGAGCCCTGTCCTCTGCCGGAGCGGAGGATTTGCGTGACGTGGCCAAAGCCTTGACCTTGTTCAGGAACACGATCCGGCACCCGTCACTCTCATCGATGGTCTGGACACTCACGGCTTTCTGATAAGAGCCCTTTCCCTCACCAAGGGTCACGTCATCATAGCCACACCACATCGGTTCGCGGACATATTCATCATCCGAAGGGTCTTCCGCCAATGACTTGGAAAGCATCGACTTGACTTCTTTCGATGAAGCTGTCAAGACTTCCCTCTGAAGGGTCTTTTCCTCCGATGTCAGCCTGCGCCCGGCAATCGAGGAAGCGAACACCTCGTTGTAGAGGTCGCTGTAATATTCATTGACAGTGTAAGGTTTGCCATCTCCCGGGACAGCCGACGCAAGAATGACATTCTCAGGGACGGTGGAGGCCAGCGTCTTGGCAACCTGGGCGCAGATCTTGTTGGACTGAGGAGCCGCCAACGGCAGATTGGATGTCACGTCCGCGTTGTTGATCCACGACGACGAGCGAAGCTGGCTGACAACCCACTTCAAAGAGGCCTTCTGCACTTTTTTGGAGACAGGAACCGATGGCTTGACATCAGAACCCTCCTTGACATTATTGAGGTATATCCCTCCGACCTGCGCCAGCACATTGCCGATGTAGCGATAGTACTGGTTCGTCAGCTGGATGTAGAGGTCATTCCTGTGAGTGTAATCGCAGTCATCCGCGCCGACCCATTCATTCATCTTGGGAAGGATGTACTTGAGGTTCCTGATTCCGTAGTCGCTGGACTTGATCGGATCGTCACCAAGATCCTCCGTCCTTGCACTCGGATCATAGCTGCCATAGGTGGCGTTCCCAGAAACCTGCTGAGCCCCATAACGGTACAGCGGATCTCCCGCCTTCTCGTCTATGATCTTCTCCGCGACGGAATATTCCTCCCAGATGTCCTTCGCCCCGATGACAGGGGTGTACAGCCACTTGATGGCATATTCATCGTAAACGCCAAGAGACGGAGGAACGAGTTTCACACCCTTGTCCTGAGGCTGGGCCACATAATTGAAGCGGGCATAGTCCATGATTGACGGAGTAGTGCCGTACCTGGCGGTGAAAGCCGCATTGCGCAGAGAGTCGGTCGGATAGGCGGAAGACGCCCCCATGTTGTGCATAAGTCCCAGAGTGTGACCAATCTCGTGAGAGATCACATAGACAAGGGACTCATCTATGATGTCCTGCGGCATCTTGACGGCACGGACTTTCTCGTCCACCTGCGAGGTCTGCACGAAACGCCAGTTGTTGATGAGCTTGATCACATCATTGTAGACCAGCACCGAGGCGTTCAGGATCTCACCGGTGACCGGATCCACCCAAGACGGCCCCATCGCGTTCATCGTGGCGTCCGGGACGTACCTGATGCATGAATATTTCAGATTGTCCGGATCGAACTGCGGATCCTCCTCCGCTGTCGGGAAGTCGCGCACCTGCATCACATCCTTCAGGCCGATCGCCTCGAACGCATGGTTCCAAGCGAGGACTCCCTTTTTGATCGGAGCCTTCCAAGCCTCAGGGAACGAGTTGTCCACGTACCAGACAATCGGATTCTTCACAGTGACTTTCTGACCTTTCTGCCAGGCGGTTGTGTCAGAGAGCTCAAGTCTCCAGCGGGAAGCCAGCACATAGCCCTTGAAACCGTCCTCGGCGGAAGTGAGGTTGTACTTGACACTACCCTCACCCGGTCCGACAGGGAACACACCTATTCTGGAATCCTGCACGCGGGCAGGCATAGGGTTCTCCGGAAGAAGCATAAAGGAGACAGTGTAGGCCATCGAGCCGGAGCCGACCTTGCCTTTAAGCATAAGGAAAGTCTTTGTGAAGTCCACATTGGAATGCACTTTGACGGAAGCGTTGTCACTGAACGCCTTCAGATCGCTGAACCAGGTCGATTTCTCGTCAGCCGCCTTTGTGAGAGAAAAATCCTTCCCCTTTGGAGCGACCGAATTGATGAGCGGGGTCACCTCGAAGATCACCTCGGAGCTATCCTTGCTGGTGGCCTGCACGGCGATTCTTCTCAAGACCTTGGGAATATAATTGCGCTCAATGGCGGTCCGCATCCCCGGATCGGAACTTGTGGCGTTGACCCCGGGAACCGTAAGAACCACAAGACTGTCTTTAAGGTCTATCTGGAAATATGTCGGCTTTGCGTACTTGTAGCCCACATTCAGATAGGACGGATTGCTTGTCGCGGAGATCGTGCTGCCCAGAAGCATCCTGCGCCCCATCATATTCCTTGGGAATCCCATGTAGATCTTGTCCTTGGACGTGCGGTAGAGGTTGAAAGTCTTTCCGCATGCCGAATCGGCGACCTCCTTCATCAGTTTCTGGTAAGGGGTCTGCTTCTTTTTCGGCGCCGGCTTAGGTGCGGCGACAGCCTCTGTCTGTGCTTTTTTCTTCTTCTTTTTCTTAAACACGGACGCTGCCGCGTCTGTGGACGGAACCAACAGCGCGGCGGCGATCAAAGCGAGGATAATGCTCCTTTTTGTCATAGTTATATTCTAAAATATTATGGATTATCAGTTTAGTTAACCCGGTACTTATACATAACCGAGACAGGATCCCAGAATATGCCCTCGTAGGATTTCACAAGGGAATCGTCCGAGAATCTGTAAACATACAGACTGCCTTTCTTCTCTCCGGATCTGGACGGGTTGTAGGTCGCTATGTAAAGCAGATCCTCTCCGTTGTCTCCCTTGTCCTTCCCCAGAAAGTTTGTGGCGATGTCCCGGATCTGTTCACCTGCTGGAAGAGTGATTGCCGGCTTTGAGACCGGAGCGCTGATCAGGGACCAACGGTAAACAGCATTGTCGTAGACGTAGTACACGTCAGCGGAATGCTTGGTGTTAAGGAATTTGCAGTTGCTGTCCATCTTCAGGTCATCAGTCGTGAACGTGACGGTGCTTCCCCAAGTCTTGATGGCTCCGGATCCGCCGATGCCATCGGTGTTCTTGATGACATATTCATTAGGATTGGTCTTGCTTCTGAACAGGACATAGAGGGAATTGGACTTCGCAGTACGCAGAGTTGCCATATTCACGACATCATAGCCTTCCAGTGTGTAGTAGATGGTTCCTGCGGAAGCGGTCCTTCTGACAGCGAGGCTGTCGGAGTTGCGGTAATATGTCGAGCGGATGGTAGCGTCATTCGATGTCTTGCGGGAGACTCCTCCGAATATGCCGGTCATCGGTTTGATGTCAACCATATCGGTGTAGTCGCCCATCATCATATCATAGCGGTATATGTGTGAGTTCTCGCCGAGAATGAACGCCGCGAAACCGGACGATGATGCCAGCTCGCCACCGAAAGACTTGAACTGAAATCCGGCCGAAAGCATGCTTGACTTCTTGAAGAGCTGGAATGTCTTGGCCTCCATGTGCCACATCGTGCCGTTCTCGTCATTCGTGGCGATCAGAAGGCCTGAATAGTCCAGTTTCTTGACCGTGGCGTTGGACATGAACAATTGGGCTCCGTTCCTGAGGGTCTGCCCTGGATTGATGGACGAGAACACGTCCGGATAGACTTCCTGTTTCCCTGCCGCGGACTCCTCGGACGTCAGCGTCTTGATGAACGTCAGGTGACCGTCTCCGGATTCCCCGTTGCTCAAGATGGTGACACCCTCGTCATAGCCAGAGTTAACGTTCAGGGTGAAATACTTGTACTGGATGCTTTCTCCGTTGTCGGCCCTGAGCCTCAAAATGAAAGTACCAAGTTTGGTAAAAGTATGGTCGATCGTCGGAGTTGTCGAGACCTTTTCGATCGTTCCGGTCTTGAAGATGTGGTCCGCGACCGTCTTGCCGTCAGCCGGCTGGCCGTAGGACCACTCGTAGGAAACCTCACGGTCACTTTTCACGGTGAGACCTTCGTATTTCAGTTCCACGCCAAGATCGGCGTTGATTGTGTCAGAGGCCGCCTTGAACTCGATCGGAGCAAGGTCGATTGTGTCTCCCTCGTCGATCTTCCAGCATGAGGACACAGCCACGGAGAGCAGCGCCGCCGCTGACAATAATTGGAATATTCTTTTCATTTCTTTATTCTCCGATTAATTATCGATTAGTTGAGGAAACCATATCTCCCGCTGCGAGGGTCACCCCAGCCGACGCGGTTGTTGATGTTGACCTTGTCGCTGCCCATCACCTCGAAATGAGGATCGTCAGGATGCTCGGCATAGTACCTCTCATAGTACTCGTACAGAGGGCAGAACACCGATCCTGCCCACGCCGACATATAGGTCTGACGCCAGAATTTCAGCATATTGTTGTTGTCCGCGCTCGGTTCCGCGTCAAGGTTCTCGCCATAGTGCGCGACACAATATTCATAGAAGACAGGATTTGTCTCGGCGGTCTTGTGGAAAAGGTCGAGAAGCTTCCTGAACTTGTCAGGATAAAAGTTGCCGAGGTCGTAGTCCCAACCGGGCTCGGATTTGGCGTTCGGCTTCCACCAAGACGGACATGCAGGATCACCGTCATTGACATAGACCTGGAAATCGGGTGTCTTTATGCTTTGGGAACTTGAGCTGTCGGCAGGGAGCGGCTCGAAATTCTCGAACGGAACAAGTCTGAGATGAACACGCACGTATGCTCCTTCCTTCATTTCAGGCTGACGTTTAAGTTTCACCGAGACAGTTGTGGAAGTCGCACCGGCAGGAAGCACACAGTCACCCACTTCGAAATCAACGCCTTCCCTTGCGGAGATAACCGGATAAGTGACGCCGCCGAACGCGATCGTGTCGCCCTCTTCACTTGGGACACTCTCAAGTTTAAACCGCCTGTCTTGATCTGACACCGTGCCCATGATATAGACAGGGGCCTCAACGTCAATCTCATCATCTGCCAAAAGGGCGAAGGACTTGATCAGGACCTGCTGCCTGTCCTGAAAATATATGTGATCTTTCTGGTCGGTGTCGTACATTATCCACGTCCCGTTGCAGGATGTGAGTAAAAGCAAGACCGAGATGAACGGATATATCAATTTTTTCATATTCATTTAATCATTAACATTTTTCCTGGCCTCAAGCTCCTCGTCCGGAACAGTCAGCGTGTAGGTGGACGCAAGGTCGCCGTGAAGGATCTTGCCGGACACTGTCGTTATGTCCTTTTTTTCCTTCTTCATGTCCATCCATATAATCCCCTCGCAGTAAAACTCTCTTTGGCGTTCCTCGAAGAGCATGTCACGGGTCAAAGCGGTGCCGGTCTCCTCAAGGGTCTCGCGGCCTCTTGATTTCAGGACATCATCGAAATATTCCACCGCCTTGGCCGGATCCTTATCGATGTTGGCCTCTGCGACAATGTAGTACATCTCGGGAAGCCTGAGGATGTCATAGCCCAGAATGGATTTTCCGCTGTAGGAATTGTCTCCGGTGATGAAGCAGTTGTTCACAAGCTTGCGGCACAATGACGATGAGACATCGAACCATGCCGACAATCTGTAGTCGGTCGCCGCCCCGCTGTTCTTCTCGTAGACCGAGGCGTAGCCAGACGCCAGGACAAGAGATGAGGAGGCACCAGTGCCATTGATGTTCAGTTTCTTCATCATCGTGCTCTCGCTATTGACATAAAGGCCGAAGATCGTCTCGTTCAGATCAAATGTTCCGTTGTCCGGCTGCACGAATGCGCTGGTCGGGCGGAAAGAGAACTTGCCGCTTCCGATCACCTTCTCAGCATAGGCAGCCGCGTTGTCCATGTCATTCATGCTCCAATAGACCCTCGCGATCAAGGCCTGTGCGGCGTAAAGGTTGATGTGGGCTATTCTGGCATCAGTGAACGCCAATGCCGTGTTGCTTCTCTCGGCAGGGACAAGAGTCTCATCCTCAGCAAGATATTCCTCAGCCCTCTTCAGGTCGTCAAGAATATTCCGGCACACCTCATCGTAGGAAAGGAGCGGAGAGATGTCGAATGAATATTTCGTCACGTAAGGGATTGTCGTCTTCTTCTCGCTGTCGGAAGCCCAGTACGGAGGGCCGAACAGATTGAGAATTTCGTAGTGAACGAAAGCCCTGAGAGCCAACGCCTCGCCGAGATAGAGACGGGAATGCCTGTAGGTGTCGGCATCGTCCTCGGCGTGCTCCACGATGTTGTTGATGTGGTTGATGGCCTCGTAAGCGTCCTTCCAGATCTCCTTCTTGGTTGATGTGGAGCCGCTGGAGGTCATCTCGCCCTCGGCCAGCTCGGCGTACTTGTAGTCCGAAGTGGTGAAGTTCTGGCTCATAACCTCAGGAAGCAGGATCAGATGCTGACCGAAAAGACTGGTGCCGGTCAGCTCGCTATAGACTCCGTAGAGCGCGTCCTCATATTCCTCGGCCGTCTCGAACATGTTGATTTTCTCTCCTTTAGGGTGAACGTCAAGAAATTTGTCGCACCCGGTCGCAAGAACGGCGGCCATTATAGTCGTGAATAATATCTTTCTTTTCATTGTCATTCCTCCTTGTTAGAATGTAGGGCGGAAAATCAGGTTGATTCCGCGGCAGTAAGGATAGCTGGTTCCCCTCTCGAACTTGACGGTAGAGATGTGGGCGATGTCTGAGAGTCCGATTCCCACGGCCAGCTTGCGGAGTCCGAGTCTTGTGATCGCCTTGGGAGCGAAATCGTACATGAGCTGAATGCTGGAGATGTACAATTCGTTACGCTTCTCGACAAACCTCTCCGAGTACATCGAGGTGCTTGTGGAAGTGCCGATTCCGAGGAAACGGGTGTGGTCACCAGGTTGCTTCCACCTGTCGGTGAACACACGGCGGTCGACGTTGTATTCCGCGTCAATGTTCTCCACCTTGTTCTGGAGTGTGGAGTTGTAGTAGTCAGCCCCGAAGGTGTAGGTGGTCGCGATGCTGACTGAGAAGCCCTTGTACCTGACGGTGTTCATCCACGAACCCTGCAGGATCGGGTTGGTGTTGCCCACAGCGACCCTCTCATTCTTGTCGTAGTTATAGGTATATTCGCCATTCTTCTTTATGAACACTTCCTTTCCGGTCGCAGGGTCGATTCCGGCGGAGCGCATGGCGAATATATCGTACTGCGAGCCACCCTCCTGCAGAAGGATGTTCGGCTTGGAACTGTCGTAAGGATTGGTGATGTCGTCCTTGATGTCATCGGAGATCTTCTGGATCTTGTCCATAACGTGCCCACCTGTCAGGGTCATGCTCCAGAACAAGTCCTTGGTTCTGATGATCTGGCCGGAAACAGACAGGTCAAGACCCTTGTTGTTCATCTGACCGAAGTTGACGTTCATCGAGCTGGTTCCGACAGAAGGCGGGAGGGTCACAGGCATCAGCATGTCGTAGGTCGTGTTCGAATAGAAATCGAAGGACATATTGAACCTGTTGTCCAGGAAGGCCGCCGTGATGCCGAAGTTGTTGTTGAAGGTCCTCTGCCATTTGAGGTCAGGGTTGCCCATCTGCTTAGGCAGCGCACCGATTCCGGAGACATACTGGTACTTGGAATCGTACTGGTAGACGGTGCGAGCCTGATAGTAGTCGAAGGAGACACTGCCCGTGTAACCCATTGAATACCTGAATGTCAAGGTATTAATCCAAGGCAGATTGTCCTTGATGAATTTCTCGTTGTGCAAGTGCCAGCCGGCTCCAAACGCCCAGAACGGGGCGAAACTGTTACGTGAGCCGAACTTTGAAGAGCCCGAGGCCCTGTAGGAGCCGTCCACAAAGTACCTGTTCCAAAGGCTGAAGTTGGCGTTGGCGAACACACCGACTCCCGTGGAGACCTTGTCAGAGCCTGACGGATGGCCGGTAGGATAACTAAGCGCGAACGACAGGTCCGAGAGTTCATCCTTGATGAAACCCGTGGCGATGAACGAAGCGTTCTGCTTCCTGCTGTACTGAATATTGCTGCCGGCGCTGATGCGGAACATGGACCCTTTGGTGTCCAGAGACTTACCATAGTTGATGACGATCTTGCCATCGGTGGAGAGGCCGTTGCCGGTCGCGAGGCTGTAACGTCCCTTGTCCGCCAGCTTGCTGTTCTCGTACTTCGCCATGTCCGGAGACTCGTAGGTGTCAGCCTTGCTCCACGACAGTCCAAGATTGGCCTGACCTGTCACATAAAGATCCTTGGTGATGTTCCATCTTCCTGACAGCGAGTTGGTCCAAGACTGTGTCTGCGACTTGCTGAAACTTGAGAGCGTGGCCTCGTAAAGAGGGTTGGATATTTTCGTTCCCGAGGTGCTGAACGGATTGAAAGTGTAGTACTTGTAATACTCTCCATTCTCGTCCGTCATCGGCAGGTAAGGATTCATTCTGGAGTACTGGGCATAGCTTCCGTAAGGGGAATCCACGCTGCGGTTCAGCGAGAAACTATTCTTGTAGGAAAGGGTCAGCTTGTTGCGCAGATGGTAGTTCAGGCTGAAAGTCACACCGAGATTCCTTCTGTTGTCACCCTTCATGACTCCGTAGGTGTCTCCGAAATTGGCGTTGGCTCGGTATTCCAGTTTCTCTCCCCTTGAGCTCAAGGCGAGGGAATGCGTGTGGCTGAACGGCACACGGAGCGGAGCGTGGAGCCAATCCGGATTCACGCCCTTGCGCACAAGCTGAAGCTTGTAGTCGTAAGCCTCGTCCATCGAGCCGTCAGCATTGTCATACTTTCCGGCAAGCCTTTCCACCTCAAGTTTCTCGGCAGGGCTGCAAAGATTGAACGAACTCAAATCCGGCACGCTGAAACGTGGCACGAAATTGTAGCTCATCCTTAGTTTTCCTTCCTCCGAGTGCTTCCTTTCCACCACAATGACTCCGTTGGCGCCTTTCTCACCGTAGAGAATGGTCGCCGAGGCATCCTTGAGCACATCGATTCGCTCGATGTCGAACATATCCAGATCGTAGAGTTCCTGAATGCTGATCTCCACACCGTCCAACACGATAAGAGGGTTGTTGACACCCTCCTCACTCTCATTGGTGATGAGCGTGTTGGCGCCACGGATGAGGATGGAGGGCACTGCGTTCGGATTGGATCCGGCCACGTTGTTCTCCACCAGCACCATACCAGGGGTCAGAGCAGCCAGGCTCTGCATCAGGTTGGTCGATGACACTGCCACCAACTGGTCACCGCTGATCGTTGTGGCCGCACCGGTGAACGTCTCCTTTGTCTGGGTGTAGAAACCGTTGACAACCACAGCGTCAAGGCTGGAGGTCTTGAGCTGCACGTTCAACCTCGTCGAGGTGCTGACATTGAACTCCTTGGACTCTGTTCCGATGAATGAATATATCAGGATGTCCGATTTGCCAGGGCTGCGCTGAAATGTCAGCGAATAATTTCCGTCCGCGTCGGCGGATGTTCCGATCGAGGTTCCCTTCACGAGCACGTTGGCTCCGGGAAGCGGCTCATCGTGGTCGTCAGTGATCCGTCCTTTGATTGTGATCCGCGGGTTTGCCGGAGCCCCGGAAGCGCTCTTGCCCTGAGAGCTCTGGGCAAAGGCAGTGTCCGTGAAGCCGATGGCCGGCAGAAGAATGCATAAGGACAGAACCAATGACTTGACCCAAAGACCCATTGTCTTCGATGATCTGTCTGATTCCATAAGCATTGAAAATAATGAATAAATATTTGTTAAACTTCGTTTCGATGCAAAGTTATGCAAATACTTATTCAAATGCAATCAGACCGCATCCCTATTTGTTGGTATTTTGCAAGATTATCATAGCAAGTAATCGCTACTTGCCGTAACGGGAAAGGATAGGGTCGTAGGCGTCGATGCGGCGGTCACGGAGGAACGGCCACCCGCGGCGGACATATTCAGTGCGGTCAATGTCGATGTCAACAACCTTGACACCTTCCTCCTCCGTGTCAAACTGGGCAAGAATCTCTCCCTGCGGCCCAGTGGCGAATGAATATCCCCAAAAATCCAGCCCGATAGTGTCGCCGGAAGGGTCGTCCTCGTGGCCGACACGGTTGACGGTGATGACTGGCAGACCGTTTGCGACGGCATGGCCTCTCTGAACCAGCTGCCATGCCTGTCTCTGGGTCTGCTGCTCCTCCTTGGAATCCGTGCCGACACCTCCGATCGCCGTAGGATAGATCAGCAGCTGCGCCCCGTTCAGGGCCATCAGCCTCGCCGCCTCCGGGTACCACTGGTCCCAGCAGACAAGCACGCCGAGAGTGCCCACAGAAGTCTGTATCGGTTTGAATCCCAGATCCCCGGGAGTGAAATAAAACTTCTCGTAGAAGCAAGGGTCATCAGGAATATGCATCTTGCGGTACTTGCCGGCGATGCCGCCGTCCTTCTCGATCACGACGGCTGTGTTGTGGTACAGTCCCGGAGCCCGTTTCTCGAAAAGCGAGAGGACAAGAACGATTCCAAGTCTCTTCGCCAGATCTCCGAAATATTCAGTGGAAGGCCCAGGAATCGTCTCCGCAAGATCACAGAGCGAGGCATCCTCGGTCTGGCAGAAGTACACGGAATTGTGAAGTTCCTGGAGAACAACCAGTTTAGCACCTTTGGCGGCGCATTCGCAGATGTTCTCCGTAAGTTTGGCGATGTTTGCCTTTATGTCTGTCGTACAGCTCTGCTGCACCATTCCGACTTTCAAGATGTTCATAATGACATTCCCTATTATATTCCTTGGACGAAAGCCAAGGATTCCGCTGGCAAATTTAGCAAAAAATAGCGGGTCTACCTTGTTTTTTCCTGATACTCCGTAGGAGTCATTCCAACGACCTTCTTGAAGTGATGGTAGAAGTTCTGCGATGTTCCGAACCCGAGCTTGGTGGCAAGAACGTTCATCGACACTCCCGGCGTCGTCTCTATCAGGCGCTTGGCCTCCTCGATTCTCAGGTTGGCCCTCCAAACCCTGAAGTCAGTCAACATGACATTCTGAAAATACCACCGGAAAAAACGGAGATCCGTGCCGCTTTGGGCGACGATCCAATTCCGGTCGTGCTCCGGATCAATATAATCCTTGTTCGCGACATATTCATCAAGCGTCTTTGCAAGCCTCTCCCTCAGCGCACTGTCGTCCTCATCGGCATTCGTCGGCACTAACTCATCCTGGACTGTCGCGGCAGGATCTTCCGGTGCGGCATCCACGTCATCAGCCGAAGGAAGCGACACTGCCGGGAGATAATAATTCAGCTTAATGACATAGTTGATGAAACGGCTGGCAAACCAGACATAGAACGCGATGTAAAGGCACATGAACACATTATAGGCTTGAGCCGGAAGCAAAAGCGACAATATGGCCGAGACCCCGACCGCCAAAGCCGCATAGAAACTGTTCCTCGCCCAAAGAAGATGGTGTTTCCGCTCATCGTCATAATAGTCGGCGACCTGTCCGACATAACGGTCATGGCACCGTCTGAACATCAACGTGTAGTATGCCAGCTGAAGAATCACGACGGCCACCGCCACACACGTGATGTACGGCGACCCGGCCAACGAATCCGCCACGATAAACGCAATCGATCCCGCGGCCACAAGAGCGACATTCGCCATAATCCTCTTTCCGGTGATGTAACGCGGCTGGATCATCGTGATGAGCGTGAAGGTGAAAAGCAGGGACTGGATGGAAGCCGAGACAATAGTGGCGGCGGTCTTGTTCCCAGCGTCATTCGCTCCGGACATATTCAGCCAGTCAGGAATGGACAGCATGAAATAACTTGCGGCCAGAATCAGCCTGGCGATTCTGATCTTCCGGTTGTCTTCGTTGGGTTCAATGCGGACAAGGCACAGCACTATCCCAAGTGTCGTGACAACCACTCCTGAAACGAAAGACAGGAATATGTACGTTTCTTCATGCAGCAAGCAACTGTACTCTGTGTCAAGCCTGCAAATATAGCAAAAACATTCCTATGTCCGGCAATATAGTCAAGGATTACAACCGCGGAATTACAAACGCCCGGCAAGAATCCCCAAGCGAAATTGTGCCACGATTGATACGGAGAGCGGAGGAAAATGCTATCTTTGCAGCCGCAATTTTGAAACATGAATATGGTCGAAGCCAGAGAGAGTAAGGCTAAAGGTTTCTTTTTCGGAATATTAGCCGCCGTGAGTTATGGAGTCAACCCTTTGGGGGCAAAGTACCTTTACGAAGAGGGGATGAACGTGGAATCAGTGCTGTTCTACAGATATGGGCTGGCGGCATTGATCATAGGAATGATCATGCTCGGAAAGATCCTGGCCGGCAGGAAGTTGAATCATGCCGGTTCCGTGGCAGAGTACGAGACATTCATGATCAGCAAAGGAGAGCTGTCCACCTTGACCGCGCTCGGATTGATGTTCGTGATCTCCTCATTGACATTGTATTGCAGCTTTTTGTATATGGACAGCGGCGTGGCATGCTCGCTTTTGTTTGTCTACCCCGTCATGACAGCTGTTCTGATGGCCATGCTTTACGGAGAGAAAATCACAAAGGCTACGGCTGCGGCCATCGTCCTTTCATTAATCGGGGTGCTGCTTCTTTACAAAGGTGACGGAGAGACCGTGCTCAGCACAGTCGGCGTGCTTCTGGTGATGGTCTCGGCGCTCAGCTACGCGCTCTACATCATTGTGGCCAACAGGGCTTCCGCTCCTGAATCAGAGCTTGGCTCCAGCCACAACAGGCTGTCCAAATATATTCCTCTGCCTCACAGAGTGACAATCCACAGACTTGAGATGTCAGCCATGAAGCTGAGCTTTTATGTGCTGATTGTCTGCACGTTGTCAATAGTGCTGTTCTCTTTCACATCACCGGAAAGGCATCTTATGCCGCTTGTCACAGGCCGGGAGTGGGCATATTCACTGATGCTCGCCATAGTTCCGACTGTGCTGTCGCTGATATCAATGGGCATCGCCGTCCGCATCATCGGGTCCACTCCGACCGCCATTATGGGCGCCCTTGAGCCGCTGACAGCCGTCGTCATCGGACTGACTGTATTCCACGAATCGCTGACCGTCAATTTGGCAGCCGGCATCATGCTGATTCTCACGGCTGTTGTCACTATCATCCTCAGCAAGGGAAAGGCAACCGCATAGCGCATTATTTGGCACACGCTTTGATTCTGTCCTTCTCTGTCAAATTCAACAGACTATGAAAAGGATATTAACTACATTATGCATGCTGGCGCTGGTGGCGCTGACATGTTTCGCGCAGACCGAGAAGCGCATCTACACCACATCTGAAAAGATAGCGATAGAGAACGCCCGCATCAAGGCAGACTCAACACTTGCCGCCAAATCGAAAGCTGATGCCAAAACGCTCAAGGCCATACAAAAGAAACTTGAGGCGCAGCAGGATTCAATTGATCACGCCAATGCCGTCAAGGCTCTTGATTCTTTGGGATTCGTTCTTGAAGCCGACAAGATTGTGTTCAAGTATGGAGACATGGCATACGTGCAGAGCAACACGAACTTCATCTCCCTCTCTGACGACGAGGCGGTTGTCCAGGTCGCTCCTTACAATGCCGGAGGTCCGAACGGAGTTGGTGGAATCACACTCGACGGCCGCGCGTCCAACATCAAGATGCAAAGTGACAAGAAGGGTACGATCACATATTCATTCAACGTCCAAGGTGCGGCGATCTCCGCTGTCGTGACTATCACAATGCCGAAAGGGACCAATGTAGTGACGGCCGTCGTCGAGCCGACTTTCAGTTCTAACAGAATCACCCTTAGCGGCAAAATCGTGCCGAAAGGCTCTTCCAAGGTCTTCAAGGGAACGTCCATCTGATGGTGTCTGCTTTGGGAGCGGCATGTCCGCGCCACACCGGAACTTGCATTAATGTCTCTGAATACAGGGACATTAATGTTTTTATCACATCAATCACTTACGGACTTATGCTCTTTAGTTTGCGATCTATGACAAATGTCTCATTCGACGGTTTATGCCGCCTGTAAGCGCTCGGCTGCGCCCTCGGGTTTCCTATGGAGGGCAACCTCTTTCCTGCACAACCTTATAGTCCGCACTTGTTCTCAATTGGCCAAGCCCTGAACTTATCTTTGAATATTCCTGCTTCATACCCAATATTGATCTAGTCTCACGTCACCACGAAACAACAAAAAGCAACTCAAGTGCGATATCACCTAACTCGCTTTGCAGGCTCTTGGCGCCGCGGCATTCAGTCTTGTGACTATCCCAAGATCATTCTTGCGATGCTGCTACGGGATGTCGGTCCGTGCTTTGTCGGATTAGGTAAATAGTCTCAGTTAAAATGATACATAATATTGATTACCAATCAATACTCCTCATCATTAAAGATGGAATAACGCTTAATATATTCAATATATGAGATGTTGACGAAGATTTAAGTCAAGTTATTTCATCGCAAAATCACATAAAACGAGGATTATTCGTGTTATAATCTGTCAAT
>CAKVBK010000011.1 GCA_934725285.1 uncultured Bacteroidales bacterium
AAATACACCAAGGATTTCAGGAATATGCCCGTTCTGCGCGCGGTTGACGCTTCCGTGGACGCGTACTACAACCACATTACGGACAAGATCATAGCCTATCCGAAAGGACAGCAGTTCCGCTGGACGATGCTGAATCTCGGGAAGGTGGACATCAAGGGCGCTGACGTGTCGCTGAACACCGTCTGGGCGTTCGGCGAGGTGGAGGCCACGGCCAGGCTCCAGTACACCTACCAGGAAGCTATAGATGTCACGGACCCTGCGGACACATATTACCGGAACCAGATCCCGTATATTCCTTGGCACAGCGGTTCGGCCGTGCTGTCGCTCTTCCACAAAGGCTGGGGCTTGAACTACAGCTTCATCTACACCGGAGAGCGCTACAACCAGCAGGAGAACATTCCCCGCAACCACACTCAGCCGTGGTACACCAGCGACCTCTCCCTCCAGAAATCCTTCGTCATCCGCACCCGTATCCTCAAGCTCACGGCCGAGATCAACAACCTCCTCGGCCAGGACTACGACGTGGTGCTGAACTACCCGATGCCTAAGACAAATTTCCGGTTTGCCATGAGTTTTAATTTTTAAATCAATATGTTATGAGACACATTAACAAAATCATCAAAGTCACCGTATTAATTCTGGTCTTCGGTGCGGCGCTATGTGGATGCCGCAAGGAAGAGACCATCGTTCCTCCTGTGTACGGGCCGCTTGGATTCCAGACAGACCCTGACGCGGATCCGATAGGGATGTATGTCCTCAACGAGGGTAACATGGGCAGCAACAAGGCTGACATTGATTTCCTTGATTATCGTGAGGCATCCTACGCATGCGGAATCTACGCAGAAAAGAATCCGACGGTTGTGAAAGGATTGGGAGACACGGGCAATGACCTGCAGGTCTATGACGGAAGATTGTTCGCGGTCATCAACGGCTCGCACAAGGTGGAAGTAATGGACGCCTACACGGCCGAAAGGATCACCCAGATCGGCATAGCGAACTGCAGGTACATCGCGTTCAAGGACAACTATGCCTACGTCACAGCCTACGTCGGTTCCGACGCAGAGTTCCAGGCTGACCGCAAAGGTTCCGTCTTCAAAGTCAATCTGGACACCTACAAGATCGAGGGTGAGACACAGGTCGGCTACCAGCCTGAGGAGATTGTCATCATAGGGTCAAACGCATACGTGGCAAACTCGGGTGGTTACAGGGCTCCGGATTACGACTCAACTGTTTCCGTCATAGACATAACTTCGATGAAAGAGATTTACAAGATTGATGTCGCGGTCAATCTCTGCCACATCAAAGCCGACTCAAGGGGCAATCTGTGGGTCTCATCCAACGGCAACTATGTCGATGTCGCCTCGAACCTGTATCGCCTGGAAAACGACGGCACACATTACAAAGTCGCGGAGACTATGAATATCCCTGTGTCCAATATGGCAATAGCCAATGATTCGCTCTACATCTACAGCAGTGAGTACAGCTACGTCACTTCCAGCAGCACAATCTCTTACGCCATCGTGGATGCAAACCGTAACAGTGTCGTTTCACGCAAGTTCATCTCCGACGGAACCGAAAGCCAGATCGTGGCGCCTTACGGCATAGCTGTCCATCCGACAAACGGTGACATCTACATCACCGACGCAAAGAACTACACCTCCAGCGGAACTTTGTTCTGCTATTCTAAGTCCGGAGTGCTGAAATGGAGCGTGACCACCGGCGACATCCCTGGACATTTCGCGTTCCTGCCACGGGAGAAGTAATCACCTCTGACTGTAATTCAGACAACGTTCTACGAATATGCTAACGGAAAGACCGGCCTGCCAGCCGGTCTTTTTCGTTCCTATGTCAAAGGATTGCACACAATTGGAAAGGCGAATATCTCCTACGTGAAGGATGTCCGGCCCGGGAGAGTCTTTTTTTACAATTTTTAATGGAATCTTCCGAACAAATTTCAAATCCAAAAGAAAAAGTACTTGCATTTTTACAAAATGATACCGATATTCGCACATTGAATAAATATGCGTGGTCTTTTTCGAGATTTATCCGTGCCTTTCCAAGGTTGACTGGCACGTTTGGCGGACCTGATTTATAACAGATGGAAAGACCGCATGTAAACCTACCTAATTAATGACAACAACACACAACAAAACCAATATTTCATAATTATGTTAAACAAAATCAAGTCTTCGATATTCAGAGGAATGGCGGCTGTTGTGGCTGCTGTCGCTCTGTTTGTATCGTTCTCTGCCGCGGCTGACGCCCAGAACAGGGCCGGATCCGTCAGCGGTACTGTCAAGGACGCCAATGGCCCAGTCATCGGCGCCGCCGTTTTTGTCAAAGGTGGATCAACGGGAGAAACCACAGACATCAACGGAAACTTCAAACTCAACAATCTTGAAGCCAATGATGTGATCACAGTTTCCATCATCGGTTACGAGACGAAGGAGATCGTTTGGAATGGCCAGTCCACAATGGAGATCGTCCTGAAGGAGGAAGCCATGGCACTCAAAGGCGTGACCGTGACCGCGATGGGTGTGGAGCGCCCGTCCGAAAGCCTCACCTACGCCGCCGAGACTGTTGGCGGAAAGGATGTCAACGACATCAAGAGCATCAGCATGATCAACTCCCTCCAGGGTAAGAGCGCAGGTCTTGTCATCACCCCTAACTCAACGGGAGCCGGTGGATCCTCCAAGATCCTCTTCCGCGGAAACAAGTCCATCAACGGAAGCAACCAGCCTCTCATCGTCGTGGACGGTGTGCCTGTGATGCAGAACATCACTTCCTCACAGGTAGCCTCCAACTACGGAGGAGAAAGGGATGGCGGTGACGTGATGTCCACGATCAACCCTGACGACATCAAGTCCATCACGCTTCTTAAAGGTGCCTCGGCCGCAGCGCTTTACGGTGCCGTGGCAGCCAACGGCGCCATCATGATCACAACAAAGTCAGCCGCCGAGGGCAGGGTGAACATCACGGTTTCCAGCAACACCACAGCCGAAAGCCCTATGGTCCTGCCTGAGTTCCAGAACACGTACGGCGTTTCTGACGACGGAACCTACAGCTGGGGAAGCAAACTTTCCTCAAAGGCTCCGAACTACGCCAAGAAGTTCTACCGCACAGGATTCACAGCCAACAACTCGATCGCCATCTCAGGAGGCAACGACACCTTCGGAGCCTATTTCTCCTACGGCAATGTGTACTCGGAGGGCATGACTCCAGAAAACGAGTACAGAAGCCATAACTTCAACACGAAGGTAAACTTCACCGTCCTGGAGAACGTGAAGATCGAGGCGAGCGCCAAGTTCAACAACCAGCACATTGAGAATCAGGCGGCTGCCGGATTCCTCTGGAACCCTCTTACTGGTGTCTACCTCTTCCCGAGAGGCGAGGACTGGGACTACTACAAGGACAATTACGAGGTCTATGACGCGGCCCGCGGATGCAACATCCAGAACTGGACAAACACAGGACTCCAGCAGTACAGCAACCCTTATTGGACTCTCAACAGGCAGAAGCCTGTCACCGACCGCAACCGTTACGAGTTCGGCGGCAGCGTGAGATGGGACATATTCAAAGACCTCTACGTCCAGGGCCGTCTCCGTTATGAAAGAGGCGAGGAGCATTTCGTGCACAACGCCTACGCGTCAAGTATCGCCAACCTCTACCCTATGGGCAGGATGAAGGACAACCGCTATTTCAGCGACCAGATGTACGGTGATGTCCTCGTCGGCTACAACCACAACTGGAACGACACATTCTCACTTTCCGTGACAGCCGGTTCCAGCTTCACGCACAGCAAGACCGGCACTGTCGGCCTATGGGCGGAAGGGACCCAGTTCACATCTCCTGGAAGCGGCAACGTCTACTACCCTAACATATTCACTCCCAACAACTATTACGGAAATATGTCAACGGTCGGCAAGGGAGATCACTGGAACACTGAGAAACGTCTGAACGCGGTGTTCGCCACCGCTCAGTTCGGCTACAAGGACGGTCTCTTCATCGATGTGACCGCCCGTAACGACTGGTCCTCAACATTGGCCTTCACGGACAATGTTTCCTTCTTCTATCCTTCTGTGGGCGCAAGCTTCCTCCTGAACAAGTTCGCCGATCTTGGCCCACAGGTAGACCTCGTGAAGGTGCGCGCCAGCTACTCCATCGTAGGTAACGACGTTCCGGTCTACATGACCAACCTGCTCTACAGCCTTGGCAGCCAGGGTTCAATCACGGCTCCGGACAACGCTCCGTTCAGGACCCTAAAGCCGGAGATGACACATTCCATCGAGGCCGGTTTTGATGGCGCCTTCTTTGGCAACAGGCTCAACGTCTCAGCCACATGGTACAAGACCAACACCAAGAACCAGTTCTTCTCTGTCGCCTCTCCTTACGAGTCAGGACTGCGCAACCGCTACGTCAATGCCGGCAACGTCCAGAACCAAGGTATTGAGCTGACGGCCAGCTGGTACCAGCAGTTCAGCAATGACTTCAGCTGGGAGACAGGTGTCAACTTCTCCTACAACGACAACAAGATAGTGGAGCTCGTGGATGACCTTCCTAACGGTCTGACGCTCTCCAATTTCGGCGGAGCCAAGATCATCCTCACCGAAGGCGGTTCCTACGGAGACCTCTATGTACGCCAGCTTCTCAGGGATGAAAACGGCAAGCTTCAGAAGAACGAGGCCGGCCAACCTGTCCTTGGCGATGACAACAACGACCAGCTCAAGTACGCCGGCAACATGAATTCCAAGGTCTACGCCGGATGGAACAACACGTTCCGCTACAAGAACTTCAACCTCTCCATGCTCATCGACGCCAGATTCGGTGGCAAGGTCATCTCCATGACAGAGGCCACACTCGATGGTTGGGGAGTTTCCAAGAGGTCAGGTGAGGCGCGTGACGCAGGCTCGATAACAGTCGACGGAGTCTCATTCGATCCAAGAGCCTGGTACGAGACCACCGGAGCAAGCAACTTCAACTCACCGTACGCCAACGAGAACTATGTCTACAGCGCGACCAATGTACGTCTTCGCGAGCTCAGCTTCGGCTACACCTTCCGCAACCTTCTTGGCAACGGAAAGAACGTGACCGCATCCATCATCGGACGCAACCTGTTCTTCTTCTACAAGGATGCGCCATGCGACCCGGATGTTTCCGCAGGTACCGGCAACGGATGGCAGGGAATCGACATGTTCGCCCTCCCTACCTCACGCAGCTTCGGTTTGAATCTTAAACTCAACTTCTAAACATTCCCACGACAATGAAAAATATTTTCAAATATTCAGTAGCGGCCTTGTTCGGACTCGGAATCGTTGCCTGCACAGGCGACTTCGAGAAGATGAACACCAGCGATGTGCAGGTGAATCCGGACGACCTTCCTATCTCTTCCCAGTGCGCTGAGCCGATGCAGTACTGCTACCCTCCTCAGCAGAACATGTTCCAGTTCTGGACAAACCTCACCGTGGATTTCTACAGCGGCTATTTCATGACCCCTAACGGAAACTTCACCAACGGTGACATGGGCGAGAACAGAGGGCATTCCGGTGGCATGTACGAGAACCACTACCTCCACGTGTTCAACAACACCAGAAGGCTTGTCACCACATTCGAAAGCAAGGGCGAGGCAGCTCTTGCAGGTGTGATGCGCATAGTTCAGGCCTACAGTCTTATGATGACAACTGATGTCTATGGTCCTCTGGCCCACAGTTCCATACTGTCCGGTGAGTATGAGTCATACTTCCCGTTCGACAGCCAGCAGCAGCTTTACCAGACCATGCTTGACGACATCGACAAGGCCCTTGACGGATTCAACAAGATTTCCGACAAGGAAAAGGCAGATCTCGGCGCGTTCGACATATGGTGCGGCGGAGACGTCGAGATGTGGAAGAAGATAGCCAACACGATGAAGCTTCGCATCGCCCTCCGCCTCTCAAAGAGGGAAAACGAGATGAAGGCCGCCGGCTATGACCTCCCTGCGATCGCCAAGGCAGCAGCAGCCAACACTCTGGCCAACGGAGGCAAGGACATCATGATAGACAAAAGTCTTGAGAACGAGCTCTGGCTGATGTTCGCTTGGGGAGACTGCGGATTCAACGCCAATCTCGTGACATTGATGTCTGGTCTCAAGGATCCTCGCCAGCCTTTGTACATGGGCAAGAACCAGGGCGAGTTCACCACGGCTGACGGCACAAAGGTAGAGAAGAATACCGGCTACTACGGAATCCGTTTCGCCAGCGGTCTGCCAGGCAAGCCGAACAACTGGGGCAATCTCTCCTCTTGGGTGGACAAAGACAACCAGAAGGGCATCTACACCGCTCCGCTTCCTATTTTCAAGCAGGCCGAGTCATACTTCCTTCTCGCCGAGGCCGCCCTCAGGGGCTGGACGAGCGGTGACGTGAAGTCCCTCTACGAGGAAGGCATCCGTGTCTCCATGGCCAACGAGCTTGTCTACAAGGGCAAGTACGCTGACATCAAGGAATATGCTGCCAACGCCGTCGAGGACTACATCAACGGAACCACAACACAGATCGACTTCGTGGATCCTTTCGACACTAAACTCAACACTCCTGCCCTCAACAAACTTTGCGTGAAGTGGGACAACGGCGCGTCCAAAGAGGACAAGCTCGCCCGCATCATGACCCAGAAGTACATCGCCCTCTTCCCTCTCTCAACAGAGGCTTGGGCTGAGCAGAGGCGTACCGGCTATCCGGTTCTCTTCCCTGCCTACGTCAATGAGAGCAACGGTGCCGTCACCACAGAGGAAGGCGTGCGCCGCCAGATCTACAGCAGCAACGCCGGTGACACCAACGCAGAAGGTCTCAAGACCGGAATCGAGCTCCTCAACAAGGAGAACTCCAGCAAGACCGGACACTCCGGCGACCAGGGCGGAACCCGCGTTTGGTGGGACAACGCCGACAAGGGTAATTTCTAGATTTTCCATCAACACAGCAACGAAGGGACCGGCCGGCTGGCCAGTCCCTTTTTTCGTCATGCTACAACAATGGCAGGCTTTACAGAGCTCAGCAAGGGCGTTGTTGAAATCATTGTGGAAAAATTTGGAAACAGGTGGAATAAAATGGAAAAATATTCCTAACTTTGTCCTCAAGCGTGAAAGACGGTAACTTATGATCACATTCATCGGAGAATACTCAGGCAAGATCGACGACAAAGGGAGAGTGGTTTTCCCTTCGCCGTTCAAGTCCTTGATGCCTTCCGAGGGGGATCAGAGGTTTGTCATAAAGAAGGACATCTTCGAGGAATGCCTCGAGATGTACACCTTTGAGGAATGGGAACGCCAGTCCGAGGAGGTCAAATCAAAGTTGAATTTCTTTAATCGTGCTCACGCCGCTTTCTGGAGAGAGTACATGCGCGATCGGGCGATCGTCGAACCTGACGCGAAGCTCGGACGCATCTCAATCCCCAAGAAGCTTCTGGAATCAATTGGTGTAACAAAAGAGATAGTCTTCTCGGGCAACGATTACAAGATCGAGATCTGGGCCAAGGAGAGATTCGAGGCCAGCGGAATCTCAAACGAAGAATTCTTGAATATCGCCGGACAACTGTCTCAGGAGAGGTAGGAGGGCGCACGATGTCGGAATACCACACACCAGTTATGCTTGACGAGAGCATATCCGCCCTTGTCACCAATCCGTCAGGAACTTACGCCGATGTCACATTCGGAGGCGGTGGTCACACCGCCGAACTACTTTCACGCTTGAACGAAGACGGTCACGTCATCGCCTTCGACCGTGACAGCGACGCCATCAGCAACATGATAGACGACCCACGCCTCACAATGGTGCGGGCGGATTTCAGGTTTATACACAATTTCGTGCTCAACGAGGCGCACGAGACCACCGACGCGGCCCTCAGGGAAAAACTAACATGCGGACTGGACGGCATTCTCGCGGATCTGGGCGTGTCCTCCCACCAGTTCGACACGGCGGAGAGAGGATTCTCCTTCCGCTACGACGCCCCTTTGGACATGAGGATGAACCGCGAGGGCGGAAAGACGGCCGCGGATGTGGTCAATGAATATTCACAGGAGGATCTTGAGAGGATATTCCGAATCTACGGTGAGGTGGACAACGCCCGCAAGGTCGCCCAGCTCATCGTCTCCGCAAGGGACAAGGGCAGCATTGCCACCACCGGCGAACTTGACGGGGCCATCAAGGCCGCGCTTCCGAAATTCGCTGAGCACAAATACCTTGCAAAAGTCTACCAGGCCCTCAGAATAGAAGTCAACCACGAGATGCGCTCCTTGGAAAAATTCCTCGAAGGAGCGTCAGACACCCTCAGACCAGGCGGCAGGCTGGTTGTGATCACCTACCACTCTTTGGAGGACAGGATGGTGAAGAACTTCATCAGGACCGGGAACGCCGACGGCAAGGAGGAAAAGGATGTGTTCGGGAATATTCACGCTCCGCTGAAAGCCGTGAACCGCAAGCCTATCTTGCCCCAGGAGGACGAGATAGCCGCGAACACCAGGGCGAGGAGCGCGAAATTGAGGGTGGCGGAGAAAATAGAAGGAGGGCAAGGATTATGACGGAGCTGAGGAAATGGAAGATTTCAGACATCTGGAAATGGTTGGGCAACGCAGGATTGGCCATCCTTCAGGGCGAACTGTTGCTTAGGCTTAACGTCTCACGCTATTTCATACACATCATCTACACATTCTTCCTCTTCTGGGCAAGCATCTGGCTGAGTCTCAAGATTGAGAAGACCCTCACAAAGGTCGAGGACAACCGTAAGGTTCTCTCCGACATCGAAATCTACCACGCCCAAAAGACGGTCGAGCTTGCGGGATATTCCAAGCTCAGCACCATTCAGGACATGCTCAAGAATGCGGGCTCAGACTTGGAGATGCCAGCCAAACCGGCCGACAGGATTAAAAAATAGGACAGACCATGGCACAGACCGGACAAAACACGAACAAGAAGAAGAGGGACAGGATCGGGGTGATCCTGTACCTGCTCTACACCCTTGTCTTGATTCTGGGCGCCGTGGTGGTAGGCAAAATAATCTATATCCAGTGCTTCTGGAAGCTTGACAAGAGAATAGTCAAGTATTTTGTTCCTCCTGTGGTCAAAAGCACTATAGCTCCTGACCGAGGCGCGATCATCGGATGCAACGGTGAATTGCTCGCGATGTCCACTCCGATGTATGAACTGCGGATTGACTGCACGGTGCGCAAGGAATATTTCAAGGAACAGATGAGGAAAAAGCCTACAGGAAAGAACCTTGAGCAGGAGTGGCAGGACAAAGCGAGAGCCTTCTCGGAAGGTTATGCCAAAGAGATGGACATGAACGCGTCCGCGATATTCAAATCCATCATTGACGGACGAAGGAACGGCAATAAGTATCTCAAATTAGGAGAGAACATCGACAGGGGCACGCTCCTGAAGCTGCAGGAGCTTCCGCTGATGGAGGAAGGCCAGTATAAAAGTGGAATCATAGTCGTCAAGAAGGACTCCCGAAAATACCCTTACGGCACATTGGCAAGACGCACGATCGGCTATGTCAAGGACAACAGCAAATCCAACGGCAACAATCACATAGGCCTTGAGGGCAAATATGACTACGCCCTGCACGGTCAGGAGGGTGAGATCTGGCTCAGACCCACTGACAACAAGGAAAGGATCCAAAACTATGACAGCGCCTACGTCAAGCCGGTGAACGGGCTGGACGTCAGGACAACCCTCGACATCACGATCCAGGACATTCTGGACAAGGCTATGCGGAAGCAGATGGCGGCCAACCCGAAGATCGCAGAGGGGTGCGGAGTGCTTATGGACGTGAAGACCGGAGCGATCCGCGCGATGGTGAACCTGACAAAAAGTCCTAAGGACAGCAGCCTCAACGAGGTTTACAATATGGCGGTCGGATTCGGAGCCGAGCCGGGATCCGTGTTCAAGGCGACCACCCTTATGACAGCGATCGAGGATGGCTACGTCAAGTCGCTGGACGATGTCATACCGATGAACAACGGTGTGATCCCCGGCTACCCGAGAGACGAGCACATCAACGGCAACGGGGAGATCTCCATCCTTCACGGCTTCGAGGTTTCCTCCAACTATGTGTTCAGGTATCTCGCTGTCAACAACTATGCGGACGACCCTAAACGTTTTCTGGACAAACTGTACATGTACAAGCTCGGGCAGGCGTTCGATTTTGACCTTGACGGTCTGCAGGAGCCATACCTTCCGTCTCCGGACTCAAAGTTGTGGAGTCCGACCGATCTGGGCGCCACTGCCATAGGCTACGCCATCAGAGAAACTCCGCTGCACATCCTGACATTCTACAACGCGATAGCCAACAAAGGCAGAATGATGAAGCCGTATCTTGTGGAAAGCATTGAGAAAGACGGGGTTGTCAAGACCAAGAAAGGACCCGGCGTGCTCAACGCCTCAATCTGCTCAAAGGCCACGGCCGACACATTGCTCAGGGCCATGATGGCTGTGACCTCCGAAGGAACCGCCACAAAGCTGAAAGGCGCGAAGCTGCGTGTGGCCGGAAAGACCGGCACGTCAAGACAGGTTCTGTCCGGCGAGGAGATCAAGGAATATGGAATGCAGTCTCCGTACATCACGAAGGACGGCAGTTATCATAATATGGCTACTTTCGTAGGTTTCTTTCCGGCGGAAAATCCGAAATACAGCGCCATCATCTGTATGAAGTCCAGCCTGATCAGAGGCAGCCTTTACGGTGGTGTCGCTCCGGCTGCCGCAATGCGCGAGGTTGTGGACGCAATCTATAAGCTGGATCCGCAATGGGGCGACGAGATCGAAAGAAGTGGTACTGTACCGGAAATGACTTTGGGCGAGCAGGCCGTCCATCAGGCGGATCCAAAGAATCCGGTAATTCCGGACGTGCTTGGACTCGGACTTAAGGATGCAATATTCCTGATAGAGAACAGCGGGCTTAGATGCACATATTCCGGAACAGGGCACGTGGCGTCACAAACCCCCAAGGCCGGGCAGAAAGCGGCGAAGGGAACGACAATATCAATCACATTGAGATGAGACTTGAAAACATTATAAAGGACAGCGGAGTCATCGAGGTACGGGGAGATCTGGCCCTTGAGGTTACTGACGTCTGCAACGACTCCAGGAAGGTCACTCCCGGAGCGATGTTCATAGCCGTCAAAGGGCACGACAGCGACGGGCATGCCTACATCGGAAAGGCAATCGCTTCCGGAGCGGCAGCCATTGTCTACGAGGACGAAGATGCTCTCATAAAGGCGGTTTCTGAATATTCAGGCATCGCTCCGACCTTTGTGAAGGTCGGGAACTCACGTCATGCGGTCGCGATCATGGCCGCGAATTTCTTCGACAACCCTTCGAGGAAGCTCACCCTTGTCGGGATCACCGGGACGAACGGCAAGACTACGACTGTCACACTGCTCTACAGGCTGTTTATGGCACAGGGGTACAACTGCGGTCTTCTGTCCACCATAGCCAACTACGTCGGGACCAGGCGAAGCGAAACCGCCAACACAACAGCCGATCCTGTCACCATCAACTCGCTTCTGTCCGAAATGGTCGATGCGGGATGTGAATATTGCTTCATGGAAGTCAGCTCGATCGGTGTGGAGCAGGAACGTGTCAGCGGGCTTGAGTTCAAGGTCGGAATATTCTCCAACCTCACCCACGACCATCTCGACTACCACAAGACTTTCGCTGAATATCTCCGCTGCAAGAAACTGTTTTTCGACAATCTTCCGGCCTCTGCCACGGCGATCACGAACATCGATGACAAGAACGGCGAGGTGATGGTCCAGAACACAAAGGCGAAGGTAGTGAGATATTCATGCAGAAGCATAGCCGACCACACGTGCCGCGTTATGGAGGAGACTTTCGAGGGAATGCTGCTCAAGATCGACGGGCGGGAGACATGGACCAGGCTCATCGGCATGCACAACGCCTATAATATTCTTGCCATCTACAGCGCGGCAGTCGCCCTGGGCGCGGATCCGGATGAGACACTCGTCGCCATCAGCAACCTTGAGTCGGCCCCGGGAAGGCTCGAAGCGATCAAGGGCCCGAGAGACATGACCGTGATCATTGACTACGCCCACACGCCTGACGCCCTTGAAAATGTGCTCAGGACCCTCAGGGACATTGACGGCGGCAAGGTACTCATCTGCCTGTTCGGCTGTGGCGGGGACAGGGACAAGACCAAGAGACCGGAGATGGCGAAAATCGCCGAGGAGTATGCGGACAGAATAGTCGTCACTTCCGACAACAGCCGCACAGAAAGGACCGAGGACATCATGAATGACATCCGGAAAGGATTCTCTTCCAAAGGACTGGCCAAGGCTATATTTATAGCCGACAGGAAAGAGGCCATCCGCACCGCTGTCAATTTCGCGCCGGAAGGGGCTGTGATCCTGCTTGCTGGAAAGGGGCACGAGACTTATCAGATAATCGGAACGGAACATCGTCATTTCGATGAGCGCGAAGTGCTGTCCGAAGTGTTCGGTGACATCATGGCAAACGAATAAGGAGGCAAGGAAGCGATGATCTACCATCTATTTGAATATCTAAGGCAATATGACATCCCTGGACAGGGACTTTTCACCTACCTGTCATTCAGGGCCATGCTTACAAGTGTCACCGCGATGCTGCTTTCGTTCTTCGCCGGGCGGTGGATCATCCACTGGCTCCAACGCAGGCAGATCGGAGAGACCATCCGCGACCTCGGCCTTGAAGGACAGCTGCAGAAAAAAGGCACGCCGACGATGGGCGGAATCATCATCATTCTCGCGATTGTGGTTCCTGTGCTGCTGTTCTGCAACCTGAAGAACATCTACATACAATTGCTTCTGCTGACGACTCTCTGGTGTGGCGCTCTCGGGTTCACTGACGACTACATCAAGGTCTTCAAGCATAACAAGGAAGGTCTGCATCCAAAGGCCAAACTTGTCTCACAACTCGCCCTCGGCCTTGTCATCGGACTTGCGGTCTGCTTCAGCAATGACATAGTGGTCAGAGAAAAGGTCACTGTGAAGGCCGGGGTGGCCAACGTGGTCGAGCAGGGAAACAGCGGCTCGCTCAACGTCGATTCCGAGACACTTGTAGGACAGGACGCTGGTTGGAAGATGAAGAATGTGATCAAGAGCACAAAGACCACCCTGCCGTTCGTGAAGGACCATGAGTTTGACTACAAGTGGCTCTCGCCATTTAAAGGGAAGTGGGGTTGGTACTGCAAATGGGCGATCTACGTACTGATGATCGTGGTCGTGATCATGGCGTGCTCCAACGGAACAAACCTTACGGACGGGATGGACGGGCTGGCAGCCGGCACCAGCGCGATCGTAGGGGTCGTGCTCGGCATCCTTGCATGGCTGGGCGGCAACCTGCTCAACTCGAATTACCTGAATATCATGTACATCCCCGGCAGCGGGGAGATCGCCATATTCATGTCCGCCTTTGTGGGCGCCCTGATGGGATTCCTTTGGTACAATTCCTATCCGGCTCAAGTGTTTATGGGCGACACAGGCAGCCTGACCATCGGAGGCATCATCGGGGTCAGCGCCGTACTGATGAGGAAGGAGCTGCTGCTGCCTATCCTTTGCGGGATATTCCTGGTGGAGTCGCTGTCAGTCATCATGCAGAGAGTGTACTTCAAGTACACCAAGAAAAGATACGGTGAGGGCAGGAGAATATTCAAGATGACTCCATTGCACCACCACTACCAGAAGGAAGGCATTCCGGCGCTGATATCCAGACCGGTCCACGCCATTCCAGAGGCCAAGATCGTGACAAGGTTCTGGCTGATCGGGGTTATCCTGGCGGTCTCGACCCTGGCTTTGTTGAAGATAAGATAAAAGATTTGAGGATATGAGCAGAATTGTTGTTTTAGGAGGTGGAGAAAGCGGTGTCGGAGCCGCTGTTCTCGCTAAGGTGAAAGGATTCGACGTGTTCCTTTCCGACAACGGAAAGATTCCCGGGCATTTTGCAGGAGAACTGCGCAAATGGGACATTGACTTCGAAGAGGGACATCACACTGAAGAGCTTATCCTTAACGCTGATGAAGTCATCAAGAGCCCCGGCATCCCAAGTTCTGTGCCCATTGTGAAAAAAATCGAGGAGCGAGGCATACACATCATCTCCGAAATCGAGTTCGCAGGACGCTATGACAAGGCTAAGAAAATCTGCATAACCGGAAGCAACGGCAAGACCACGACAACCTCCTTGATCTATTACCTGCTTCAGAACGCAGGCTTGAATGTCGGGCTTGGAGGCAACATCGGCAAGAGTTACGCGCTTCAGGTCGCCACTGAGCATTTCGATTATTATGTTCTGGAAATCAGCAGTTTCCAGTTGGACAACTGCTACGATTTCCGTCCGGACATCGCAATAATAACGAACATCACTCCTGATCATCTGGACCGCTACGGCTACCAGATGGAGAACTACGTCAAGGCCAAGTTCCGTCTCACACAGAACCTCAGGCCGGAAGACTGCTTCATCTTCGACTCCGACGATGAGATCACCATCGAGCATCTGAACAAGATCATCCTCTCGGCCAAGCGCCTGCCGTTCACCCAAAAGGACGAGGTGAAGCAGGGAGCGTACCTCAAGGATGACAAGATCGTCGTGAGGTACGGCGAGGATGAATGCGACATATTCCTTAAAGAGCTCGCCCTTGGCGGCAAGCACAACATCTACAACTCGATGGCCGCCGCGCTCGCCGCGAAGGCCTCCGGCATCGACAACAAGACCATCCGTGAGGCTCTGGCCACGTTCCAGCCTATCGAGCATCGGCTCGAACCTGTGCTGAGCATCAAGGACGTGCTTTACATCAACGACTCAAAGGCCACCAACGTGGATGCGGCCTGGTATGCGCTCGAATGCCAACAGAGACCCGTAGTCTGGATCGTCGGAGGAACCGACAAGGGCAACGATTACGAAGTGCTCAAGCCGCTCGTGAAAGAGAAAGTCAAGGCGATTGTCTGCATGGGAGTTGACAATCACAAGTTCCACGAGGCGTTCGGGGAGATAGTCGGCAAAGACAAGATCGTGGACACCCTCTCCGCCGATGAGGCCGTCAAGACGGCCAGCGGATTCGCCAAGGCCGGGGATGTCGTGCTGCTCAGCCCGTGCTGCGCCAGCTTCGACCTTTTCACATGCTACGAGGACCGAGGAGAGAAGTTCAAGGAGGCGGTAAGAAGACTTTAATGTTCAAACGAATATGGCCGAGAGCAAAAAGAAAAATAATCTGTGGAATTTCATTGACTCCCTCGAAGGTGACAAGGTTGTGTGGATGATCGTCATCCTGCTCATCCTGTTCTCCATCGTGGCCATATTCTCGTCAACATCGCTGCTGGCCATTCAGCAGAAAACCACCAGAATGGCGATAGTCGGTGAGCAGTTGGGGTTGGCGGTGGCCGGACTGGTGATAATCATCATTTGCTGCGCCATCCCCAAAATAGGTTTCTTCAGGGCCGTCTCTCAGCTCGGCTACGTGTTTTCCATGGTTCCGCTTCTGCTGCTGGGCCTTGCGGCGGTCGCGGCCAAAGGAGAAACGAAATGGGATTTGGGACTCATTACCGTGAACAAGATCAATGACGCTTGGAGAACGATCTCTCTTTTCGGGTTCCAATTCCATGTCTTTGAGTTCGTCAAGGTGGCCATGATAATGTACCTTGCATGGGCCGTCAACACCTTCCGGAACGACAGTTTCTTCATCGCCAACTATTTGGCGGAGAAGCATCCGATCTGGAAAAAACCGCTCGTCAAAAAGATAGCCTACATCTATTTCCCGATACTGAGCGTCTGCCTGTGCATAATGGTGGGCAGTCTGTCCAGCACCATATTCATAGGCGGGATCATGTTCGCCACCATCCTGATCGGCGGGATCAAGGTGAAGGAACTGCTCCCGTTGACAGGCATCGCCATCGGACTTTTGGTGGCATGCATAGGCATTAACTCATGCTTTGACGCCGGCAGGAAACCGTTCCCGCATCTGGACCACGCGCTTAACCGGCTGACAGGCGAGAAGACCGCCGACAAACTGAGGATCATTGCCGAGTCACCGTCAGGCAGCAAAGAATTTCAGGATGCCCTGGACGATGTGAAACAGCCGATCAGCGCCAAGATGGCGATAAAAGAAGGCGGTCTCATCGGCAAGGGGCCGGGCAAAAGCACCCAACGGTACGTGGTTCCGATCATGTTTGAGGACTACATGTTCTGCTTCATCGTCGAGGAATACGGGCTGATCGGCGGGATAATAATCCTTATCCTCTACATCAGTCTTCTGGCCAGAGGCTCGATCATAGTGAGAAACTGTGACAACCTGTTCGGAAAGACGGCGGTGGCGGGCCTTGTGCTGCTCATCACCGGGCAGGCGATGATGCACATAGTGATAAACTGCGACATGGGTCCACTGACCGGACAGACCCTGCCGATGGTCAGCCACGGAAACTCGTCCTTCCTGATGTTCAGCATAGCGTTTGGAATCATCCTGTCCATCAGCAAGATAGCCAAACGGAAGATTGACAGGGAGACCGCCAAGGCCGAGCCTCTTGTCGACAGGAAGATCAACGACGAGGTCAGCGGACGCCTGGACGACCTCGACCAAATGGAAAGCGGACTCGAGAGTCCGGACAACGACCTCACGGAAACGGACGGGGCCGCTCCTTTACACGAGAATGACATCCCGGACTACGGGATTGACGACCATAACAATGAGTAGGACTATGGAATATAAAGCGCTTAGAGTCATAATCAGCGGAGGCGGTACAGGAGGGCATATCTTCCCGGCCGTCTCTATCGCGAACAAACTGAAGGAGCTGAATCCCGAGACAGAGATCCTTTTTGTGGGTGCCGAGGGCAAGATGGAGATGGAGAAGGTACCTGCGGCGGGTTACAGGATAGTAGGGCTGCCGATTGTCGGATTGCAGAGACAGCTGAACCTCAAGAACATCATGAACGACATCTGTGTGCCGTTCAAAGTGCTTGCGAGCCTTCGGAAGGCCAGGAAGATTGTGAAGGAGTTCAAGCCTCAAATCGCGGTCGGTGTCGGTGGCTACGCCAGCGCTCCCCTGCTGTGGGCGGCCACAGGGATGGGAATCCCCGCACTGATTCAGGAGCAGAACGGTTTCGCCGGACTGACCAACAAGAAGCTCGGCAAAAGGGTCCAGAAAATCTGCGTTGCCTACGAAGGGATGGAAAGGTTCTTCCCGGCAGACAAGATAGTGATGACCGGCAACCCGATCCGGAGCATAATAGTTCCAGCCACTCCTGAAATGAAAGAGAAAGGCATAAAGGAATATGGCCTCGACCCTTCCAGAAAGCACATCTTCATTGTAGGCGGAAGCCTTGGCAGCAGCCGGTTCAACCAGTGTATGAAGAAATGGATCTCAGATGGTTGTCCCGGCATTGACGGAGTTGATGTGTTGTGGCAGTGCGGGAAATATTACAAGGCTGGAATCGATGAGTTTATGTCAAGCCAGAAGGCAAAGAACCCGGATGTGCTCAAGCATATTCATCACTCCGACTTCATCGGCCGGATGGAATTGGCGTACGCGGCGGCGGATGTCGTGATCTCTAGGTCCGGAGCGAGTTCCGTGTCAGAGCTTTGCGCCGCACACAAGGCCGTGATATTCATTCCATCTCCTAATGTCGCGGAAGATCATCAGACCCACAACGCGATGGCGTTGGTCAAGAAGGACGCCGCGGTGATTGTCAAGGACTCCGACGCGATGGAGAAGATGATTCCTACAGCGCTTGAGCTGCTAAGGCAACCCGAAAGGATCGCCACCCTTGAGCAGAACGCCGGAAAGATGGCGTTGCCGGACGCGGCTGGCAAGATCGCCGAAGAGATTTACAGACTGGTCAAGAAATAGGTTATGTCAAAATATTCAAAGATTTATTTCATCGGCATCGGCGGCATCGGGATGAGCGCCATCGCCAGATACTATAAGTTCAAAGGCTATCCTGTCGCAGGCTACGACAGGACTCCGTCAGAGTTGACGCACGCCCTTGAGAAAGAAGGGATTGATGTCCATTACAAGGATAACCCAGACTACATTCCCAAGGACACTGCTTCGACCCTGATCGTCTACACGCCGGCCATTCCCTCAGACCTCCACGAACTGAGCTATGTAATGGAGCACGGCTACACCGTCGTGAAAAGGTCACGTATGCTTGGGGAACTGGCCGAGGGACAGGCTTGTCTTGCTGTCGCGGGCACGCACGGAAAGACCACCACGAGCACCTTGGTGGCGCACATCCTGACTGAAAGCGGAAAGGGATGCTCGGCGTTTCTTGGAGGAATATCCAAGAACTACGGCACCAACCTTCTTATAAGCCACACTCCGACAATGGTGGCCGAGGCAGACGAGTTCGACCGCTCGTTCCTTCAGCTGCATCCGGCGATCGCGGCCATCACGGCCATGGACGCGGACCATCTGGACATCTACGGCACACTTGAGGAATATCAGAAAGCGTTCAAGGCTTTCGCTTCACAGGTAAGCCGCACGCTTATCGTCAAATACGGTCTTGACATCACATCAGCCGACACCAAGGCGAAGATCATGCACTACAGCTACGACAATCCTTCGGCTGACTTCTACGCGATCAATTCCAAACCGGACGAGGTAGGGCACTACATTTTCGACCTTGTTCACCCGGGAGGTGTCATCGAGAACATCAGAGTCGGAATTCCCGGCTGGGTCAATGTGGAGAACAGCGTCGCCGCGGCGGCCATCTGCCTCTGCCACGGAGTCGCTCAGGAAGCAGTCAAGAAGGCCATAGGAACATATTCAGGAGTGAAGCGGAGGCTGGACGTGCACCTCAACACTCCGCACCTCAGCTACATCGATGACTATGCCCACCACCCAAAGGAGCTTGCCTCAGCGATCTCTTCTATGAGGGGAATATTCCCTGGCAGGAAACTCACGGCCATATTCCAGCCACATCTTTTCACCAGGACAAGGGATTTCGCCGATGATTTCGCGGCGGCTCTGAGCAAGGTGGACAAGTTGATTCTGCTGGACATCTATCCCGCAAGGGAGGAACCGATCCCGGGAGTCACTTCGGAACTGATTTTCGACAAGGTGACCGCACCGGAGAAGGTTCTTCTTAAAAAAGAGGAGCTGATGTCATATCTTGAGAATGAACCGGTTGACGTGCTCGCCACATTCGGGGCAGGCAACATCGACAGGTTCATCGCACCTATCACCGAACTCCTTGAAAACAGGTTGAAGAAATGAAAAAAGGACTCCGGATAGCCCTTGTCGCGGCAGCGTTCTGCACGCTCGGTCTCATCTGTCTTGTGATCATAGGGATCAACGAGAAGAGGGTCGGGCTGCTTACATGCACCGGAATCAAGGTTGAGTTCACGGATGACTTCAACTTTGTGACACCTCAAGACATTGAAGCTTACCTTAAAAAAGACTACGGGGCTTACATCGGGCAAAAACTTGACAGCGTGGATCTTGCGAAAGTTGAAAGAATCCTCGACGGCAAGAGCGCGATCCTCAAGGCCGAGGCCTACACGACTCCTGACGGCTACCTGAACGTGAAGATCCGCCAAAGGGAGCCGGTTGTGAGGTTCCAGAAAGACAACAATGGCTTCTACGCCGATGAAAGAGGCTATCTCTTTCCTCTCCAAAGCAATTACTCCTCAATGGTTCCGGTCATTGACGGCGCGTTGCCGCTGAATGTGGACAGAGGCTACAAAGGCGAGCCGAAAACAGAGACAGAAAAAAAATGGCTGGCCGAGGTTCTGGGACTGGTGAGCTACATGTCAGACTCACGGATCTGGGCTGAGAACATCAGCCAGATAACCGTGCAAGGCAACGGAGACATGATTCTGATCCCCCGCCAAGGCAAGGAAAGATTCATCTTCGGGCTTCCGGCTGACTATGAGGCCAAGTTCGACAGAATCGAACGATACTACTCCACAATTCTGCCCCAAAAAGGCGCAGGTTACTATTCTACAGTGAATGTCAAAAACAATGCGCAGATCGTCTGCAGAAAATAAGATCATTGAATATGGAAGAACGATACATTGCATCTGTTGATCTGGGCACCTCGAAACTGGCCGTCTGCGTGGCCAGCATTGAGGATCAGAATGTCCAGATAATATATTACAAGGAGTCACCGTCGGAAGGAATCCGCAACAGCCGCGTCACAAATCCTGGAATCGCGGACAAGTTTGTGAGGAACGCCATCGCCGAGGCTCAGCAAACCCTGAGAATCAAAATCCAGCAGGTTGTCGTCGGATTGCCTCGCTGGCAGGTTCGCCAGGAGACAGCGTCCGCGAACGCGGAAAGGGAAGACGACTCCCGGTTCATCAGCGAGAGTGAGATCCGTTTCCTCAAGTCTGAAGCGCTCAAGACCTATCCGCTGAAGGAGCCCAAGAGAGAGATAATCTATGGAGCCGTGGCGCAGTCCTTCTCGACAGAGGATTGCATAAACGAGCCGGAGAGCGAGATCATCGGAATGAGCGCTGAGAAGATCGAAGGAAAATTCAAGGTCTTCATCGGAAGCAAAAGATTGTCCACGAACCTTGACGAGCTCTTCGGCAGTATGCAGATCGGCATAGCGCGCAAATTCTTCATTCCGGGAATAACGGCCAAGGCGGTCCTAAGCTCCGAGGAGATGAAAAACGGCGTGGCGCTGGTTGACATCGGAGCCGGCGTCAGCTCCGTGACCATATTCAAGGACAATCTTATGAGGTATTACGCCGCCATTCCTTTTGGAGGCGACTGTGTCACAAGGGACATTGAGTCGATCTGCGGATTCTCTTTCAAGATGGCGGAGGAAATCAAGAAAGCATACGGAGCATGTCTGCCCGACAAGCTTTCGACGCTTGGAGAGAAAGAGCTTCATATTTTGGACGATGATGGCCGGCTGCTCAGAAAGCTGTCAATCAAGGTGCTTTCCGAGATTGTCAACGCAAGGATGGAGGAAATCATCAACGCTCTGCTCTATAAGATTCAGGAAAGCGGCCTGTCGTCAGAGGATTTCCTAAAGAAAGGCATAGTCGTGACAGGTGGAGGAGCGGAGATGCTGAACTGTGTAAACCTGTTCAAGGAGCTGTCAGGATATTCCGTAAAACTCGGTCTGCCGAAGAAATACGTGTCCTGCGACGGCTGTCCGGAGGCCAGCGAGGCTTCCGCCTCCACCGCCATCGGAATGATTCTGGCGGTCAAGGGCGACAAGTCGATCAACTGCATCAACGATGTCACATTCAGGCCGTCCCAAAGGAACAGCGGAAGCCAAACCATTCAAGACAGCCATGAAAATCAGGAATCTGCAAAGTTCGACGATGTCTATGAACATAAACCCGACAGCACCGCATCCAATACCACCTTGGTTGAAGAGCCGGATCAGGTAAAAACGGAAGAGTCTACTATTGTAAATCCCGTGGGCGGAAGCGATGCCGGTGAGGACAACATTGCCAACAAGCCGGAAGGAATAGAGCCATCTGTAGAGCCAGAATCATCTGACAGGAATGGGCATTCCGGTGGAGAAGGACAACATACCGTCACTCCGGAACCGGGTGCAGATGAGAATGGATCGGATGTCAATCAGAAACCCGGACATGTTGGACCTAAGCCAGATGACGAACCTGTGCCAGAACCCAAGAATCCTCTTGTGAAGTTCTTCTGGAAATTGTACGACAGCGTCCAGAAGGATGTTAATGATTAACACTAACGGAACAACAGATATGAGAGATATAATAGAAATCACTCCGGAGGACTGGACACCAATTGAATCAATGATAAAGGTCATCGGTGTAGGCGGTGGCGGTTGCAACGCTGTAAACTATATGTACCGGGAAAAGGTTCAGGGCTGCAACTTCTACGTCTGCAACACGGACAGACAAGCCCTTGACAACAGTCCGGTACAGGCCAAGATACACATCGGCACCAACGCCTTGGGCGCCGGCACAAGACCGGAACAAGGCCGCAAGGCGGCGATAGAGTCCCTTGATGAAATCGAAAGGATAGTTCTTACGGATGATACAAAGATGCTATTCATCACTGCCGGAATGGGAGGAGGAACCGGTACCGGAGCCGCTCCTGTCATCGCCAAGGCCGCCAAAGACAAAGGCATCCTGACCGTCGCCGTGGTCACAATCCCTTTTGACATAGAAGGTATAACCCCCTTGACAAAAGCCATAAAAGGCATACACGAGCTCAAGAACAACGTTGACAGTCTGCTTATCATAAACAATGAGAAACTGTATGAATTGTTCGGAAGCATGCTGATCCACGAGGCCTTCCCAAAAGCGGACGAGGTGTTGGCTACAGCCGTAAGGGGCATCACTGAGATCATCAGCCGGCACGGCTACATCAACATTGACTTCAAGGACATCGAGACGATGATGAAAGATAGTGGTATGGCATTGATGGGATGCGGAATCGGAAAAGGGAAAAACAGGATAGAGGATGCGGTAAAAGGGGCGCTTAAGTCCCCTCTTCTCAACGACTTCGACCTGACCACCGCAAAGAATCTGCTTATCAACATCACCACGGGCAAGAACAAGGACGGCCTGACCATGGATGACCTGAAGGAGATTGACAAGAAAATCGGGGAATATACCGGCAAAGTGAACAAATTCAAGACCGGAATTGTCTGGGTGGAGGATCCGGAGGTCAGAGATGAGATTCAGATCACCGCCATCGCGACCGGCTTCGTGGTTGACGACCTTGCCAAGATCGCCACACAGGATCTCGGGAACGTGATAACCATCGACAAGGATTTCAAATACGAGAAGCATAGCACGCTCCAGCAAGAGGACGACACCAACCGCGATGATGGTGTCATCAACATCACTCTGGAGGAAAAGCAGTCCGACAACAGAAAAAAATTCCATTTCGACGAAGACAGCAAACCAGTGCTTGTGGTTCAGGACGGTCAAGACATCAGTGACCTTCTGAACACCCCGGCATTCCGCCGCAAACACCACAAGGAGGAATAGACACTCCGGATGTTGAGCAAGCATATTCAGACATACTCAGACATATTCATTCAGAAGATATTATCTTACATAATGAAAAGGAACTTCTTTTTGTCCATTACGCTGTTGGTCAGTGCGATCGTGTCAGCCCAGCCGACGCCGGGCAGTTTCGAACAGACTTGGAAAGTCGGGCCGGACTGGCTCTGCAACGGAGTGATTTATCAGGTGTATCCGTCCTCATACAAAGACTCTGACGGTAACGGAATCGGTGACATACAGGGTGTGATCTCCAAACTGGACTACATCGAAAGCCTCGGAGTCTCAGCCATCTGGTTTAATCCGCTATTCGTCTCCGGATGGATTGACGGAGGCTACGATATAATTGATTTCTACAGAGTTGATCCACGCTTCGGAACCAACAACGACCTCGTTGAGCTCATCCGGAAAGCCCACGCCAAAGGCATCAAGGTGATGCTCGACCTTGTGGCCGGCCACACTTCCGACAAGCATCCATGGTTTCTGCAAAGCGCACAGGACAGCAATCTCCAGTACTCCGACTACTACATCTGGTCCGACCGTCTTCCCGACACGAAGGCCGAGAAAGACCTTGAGAAGATGCTCCAAAGCCCTGACTATATGCAGAGCACCATCGGCAAATGGATGAAGAGTGAATATCCTCGCGACAAGTATTACATGAAGAATTTCTACGCATGCCAGCCGTCCCTCAACTACGGTTACGCCAACCCGGATCCTAACCATCCGTGGGAGCAGGGCGTGAACGAGCCGGGACCTAAGGCCGTGCGCCAGGAACTCAAGGACATCCTTGCCTTCTGGTACGGCAAGGGTGTGGACGGCTTCCGTGTGGACATGGCGAGCAGCCTCGTGAAGAACGACAAGGACAAAAAGGAAATCCTCAATCTCTGGAGAGAGATCCGTGAATGGTCCGACAAGAACTTCCCTGACCACGTTCTGATGGCCGAATGGGGCTCACCGAAATATTGCCTCGCCGCAGGCTACAACGTGGACATGGACCTGAACAACACGAAAGCGCACAACCGCAGGATGTATTTCGACAGAAAGCATCAGGCCGATGGAGGAAGCTACTTCTCTCTGAACGGAGGCCAGCCGTCCGTCAAGGACCTCTATGGTAACGCATGGCCGGAGGACAAGGTCGATGCCAAGGCCACCCCGGCACAGATGCTCAAGGAATATTACGACTACTTCACTGATTGCGTTGAGAGCACCCGCACGATGGGTTATTTCGCCAGCATAACCGGCAACCACGACCATCTCAGAATCAACACCGGCGCCCGCAACACTCCCGAGCAGCTCAAGGTGATGATGGCTTGGGTGATGACAATGCCGCTTCCTATTCTGTACTACGGAGACGAGATCGGTATGCGCTCGCTGGTTGATATGCCGAATGTAGAAGGCGCAAACCATAACGGCAAGGAGCGAGCCGGAGCCCGCACCCCGATGCAGTGGACCACCGGTGAGACCGCCGGATTCAGCGACTGCTCTCCAGACAAGCTTTACCTGCCAGTCTGCACGGACTGGACCCCGGCCTCCTCGCTGCCACAGTACACCGAATGGAAAAAGGAACTGGCCGCCGGGAAGGCCAAGCCAATCGCAAAAGGAAACCCTACCGTGGAGTCTCAGGATGACGATCCGTCCTCCATTCTGAACTGGACCAGAGCCCTCATATCCCTCAGGAAGAGCAGCGAAGCCCTCTGGGCCGACAGCCGTTTCATCCCGATCTTCAACGAGAGCCAACCTTACCCGATGGTATATCTCCGCTGCAACGGCAAGGAAACCTTCCTGATCGCCCTCAACCCGACCTCCGAGCGCAAGACTCTCGTCCTTGACAGTGAGATCGCCCCGTACCTTTCCGCCATCAAGGACGTGAATGGCACCATCGCCCCTCTCCTAACCACAGGCAAGGCAACATGCAAGCGGACCGCCAAGGGCACCACCCTCAAGCTGGATGCAACCTCAGGACTGATCATCCGGCTTTAAACTCTTCTTTGTCCGGAAGGAACGGCTTCCAGACAGAGAACGGAAAAGGGGCTTGACTAATACTTTTCAGTCAGCCCCTTTTCTGCATCCGCGATGAATATCGCTCTTAATTGTCGCCACTCAGATCGAATGTCGGATCAGCCGGAAGCGGCCATCAGAAGAACATCGCATCTGCTAAAAGTACAAGTCTTCTATACTCTCTCCCGCCCCATCAGATTGAGACCTGGAATTTTCCATATCATCATATCGACTCCAAGTATCTTGGCGCATAATGTGCTTAGTGTCAACTTTTCTCAAAAATTCATCCACGTCCTCACAGCCACCCGGAAAGATGGTCTGCCATGAGTCTCCTAAATAGTGTTTAAGATTATTGATGATTATAAGAAGACCATTATTTGCGTTTTTAAGATTCTTCTTCGAATTAGACGCCACAACACTAAGGATATTCTTGATCTTTTTGTCCTTGGATTTGAGCGTCTCCTTCAGATCTCTGTTCTCACTTTCGAGAACAGAGATCTGCCGCTTAAGATCACGGATTATTACGGCATGCCCTTTGTCAAGACGGCTTGCTAAAACTTCACGAAGCACCTTCCCATTGAGTGCGTCATATATAACATCAAGTACTTCCTCCTGCTCTTCAAGCGAACCGAGGTTATTAAACGCGACAAGAATGTCGTACACGGCTTTACTGCAAACTTGCATCTCTTTCATATCTGATGGAACAACATATTAACAATTATTGAAGGCCATTCAAGGTTTTCGCTCCGACCAAACCGCAATATCTTCAATAAACCTTTTGTAATGGATAAAAACGGCATTGATTTGTCCATTACACAAATATTATTGGACTAAACGACTTCTAATAATTGAGCCCAAAGTGCCAGAGAGGAATGAACATCATAAATCTGCTTCAGTTCCCGTGATGTATTTGTTTAGATTCCGCACAAAGATAACAAAATTCCCTCATTGAGGGGAACAAGGCCATCTCGAGTGACCCTCCTTGTCCGGCGAAAGGGTGCTTCACCGGACAAAACAATTTCATAAAGCGGGAGACCCATACCTGAATGTTGTGCTATGGTAAGCATAACCGGCTAATGACTTGTCATCAGAAACAACGTCAGGATTACGCCAGACGGGTGTTGGCGTAAGCGATGCGGGCAAGGGTCTCTTGCTTGCCGATGCGGACGATTATGTCTGCGATGCCCAGACCGCTGGCGGCACCGGCCAAGGCCAGACGGGTGGCGTTCATCACCTTGCCCATCGGCCACTCGTTACCTCGGATGAAGTCCTCAAGAGCCTTCTCGAAGGCTGGGACTGACCATTCACCGGCATATTCATCGACAAAGAAGGCGACCTTGGCGACATATTCAGCGACCTCCGGCTTCCAGAACTTGTCAACGTCCTTGGCGAGGAACGGCGCTGTGGCGGCATCGTCATAGACTTTCGCTCGAGGGTCGGCCTGACGGCGAGGGTCGTTGCCCTGCGGCTCCACGGCCGCTCCGGCCTTGATTCCGTACCTCCCGAAATCCTGCGGGGAGACGAAGAGGTAAGAGGCTATCGTCCAGAAATCCTTCACGAAAGTGGCTCTTTCCTTGATGAACGAAACCACATTCTGAACGTAAATTTTTGTGAATATGTGCTTTTCAAAGTCAGCGCCAGATACGTTTCCCTCGGCGCCTGCCGCCTTGGCGCGATCAGAGTTATCGACAACCTTGATTCCATGTTCCTCAAGAACAGGCACCAACAGGCCGGCAAGCTCCTCGTCGGATTTCAGGCGGAGATATTCCTTGTTGTACCAGCGGGCCTTCTCCGGGTTGAAGCGGGCACCGGACTTTACGATTCGGTCGAGGGAGAAAGCCTTGATCAGATCGTCCATAGTGAACATCTCGCGGTCATCACCAGGATTCCAGCCGAGGAAGGCCAGCAGGTTCACGAACGCCTCCGGGAAGTAGCCGTCCTCACGGTAGCCTCTGGAGACCTCCCCCTGGGCGTTCACCCACTTTAGCGGAAAGACAGGGAAACCGAGTTTGTCGCCGTCGCGCTTGCTGAGCTTACCCTTTCCGTCCGGCTTCAGAAGCAGGGACAGGTGGGCGAAACGAGGCATCGTGTCCTCCCAGCCGAAAGCCTTGTAAAGCATGTAGTGGAGCGGCAGGGACGGAAGCCATTCCTCTCCCCTTATGACCTCGGAGATCTCCATGAGGTGATCGTCCACGATGTTGGCAAGATGATAGGTAGGCAGTTCGTCGGCCCTCTTCCACAGGACCTTGTCATCGAGAGTGTCGGTGTTCACCTCTATGTGGCCACGGATCAGATCATCCATCTTGACAACAGTGTCAGTCGGCATCTTGAAGCGGACAGTCCAGTCGGAAGTCTCCTCAAGCAGCCTCTTGACCTCGCCCTGTGGCAGGGTCAGCGAGTTGCGCATTTTCATTCTGGTCACCTGGTTGTAGATGAAGGTCTGGCCGGAAGCCTCCGCTTCGGCGCGTGCCTTCTCCAAAGCCTCGGATGAGTCGAAGGCGTAGTAGGCGTAGCCGTTCTCGATCAACTGCTCGGCATACTTGCGGTAGATTCCGCGCCTCTGGCTCTGACGGTAGGGAGCGTGTGGATGACGCTCGGAAGGAGTCTCGACAACCTTTCCGTTCTCATCCACTCCTTCGTCCGGAATGATTCCGCACCAGTTCAGGGCCTCGATGATATATTCCTCGGCCCCGGGCACGAACCTGTGTGAGTCTGTGTCCTCGATTCTGATGATGAAATCACCTCCGCGCTGCTTGGCGTAGAGGTAGTTATAGAGAGCCGTGCGGACTCCGCCCATGTGCAGCGGACCGGTCGGTGACGGCGCGAATCTTACTCTTGTTTTCCTGGTCATATCAGCTCAACTCTCGCAAGCAGGCAATTACTTGCTGTAAAAAACATTATCTCACGTCCGAAGGTTATTGCCAACCTTCATCAATTCACGTCCCCCCCCCTAAAGATGGGGAAAAGGCTGGCCAGCAATGAAACGTGGTCAGCCTCAGACATATTCCTAAAATTAAAGTTTCGAAGAGACGGCCTTGCGCAGATCCTTGTCCGTCTTGATGACATCAGGACTGAGGTTTCCGTCCACGATAAGATAGGCAACCGGAAGACCGCGGCTGATGTTGTAAAGGACAGCGGCCTGTGAAGCGGCGCCCAAACCATCGCAGACATTGATCCACGGCAGGTTCTGGCTCTTCACGGCACTCGCCCACGCACCCTTGTCGGTGTCAAGGGACACGGAATATATCTCAAGCCCCTTAGGGTGATATTCGTTGTAAAGTGGCATAAGCACGTCCTGGTTGAACATCTTCTGGGCGGCGTCGGCGGCCTGCCAGAAATAGACCAGCACGGCCTTCGAGCTAACGTCACTGAGCTTGACCTTGGTTCCGTCAACGGACGGAAGGTTCAAATCAGGATACGATGTTTCCCGGGCATTCTGAACCTGCTGGCTGAGATTGAATATGTTGAATCTCTTCTCGGCCTCCTTCTTCAGAGCCGCCACGTACTTTGATTCCGGATAGACAGTCATCAACGAGTCGTAAACATTCTGGAACAGGATGGCGTCAGTCGTCTGGCTGAAAATCGGGAAATTTTCGTTGACCTTCTGGTACAGCACAGGAATGGACGTCAGAGACTTGGAGTTCGTCATGATGTACTTCACGCGGCCACGATAGTAGTCGATGTAATCCTTGGAGGCGGCGGCGTTGTCACCGGCGGCGGCATCGGCGGAGAACTTGTCCAAGAACGCGGAGAAATCCTCCTCGACCTGACGAAGCTTCTCGCTCTCCCCAGAACCCTCCACGGAATACTTTCCAAGCGTGTCGGAAACGACTTTCACCTTGTCGCCTTTCTGAAGCAGCAGCGAAGCCACCTTGGTGTCTCCCTTGAAAAAGTACACGAACTGCGGCTGCCCCTTGAGGACATCAATCTTGCAGGAATATGCTCCCGAAGCGTCCGTCTTGAGCGTGTCCATGGCCACAAGCGTGTTGCCAGACAGTTGTTTAACAACCACCTGAGTGTCATGCGCACCCGTGAGAGTGCCCTTGACATAGGCCTTGTCCGAGCACGAGGAGGCGGCCACCAGCACGGCCGCGGCAAGAAGCATGTTTCTACAATTTCTCATATTCATTGAATATAGCTGCGGCTATCGCCTTGTTTTCCTCCGGAGAGATCTCCAGACGTTTTTTCTTGATGTCCATGTCGGCCTCGGTCTGGAGCGGCACCAGATGGATGTGAGTGTGAGGCACTT
>CAKVBK010000012.1 GCA_934725285.1 uncultured Bacteroidales bacterium
GCGGGGTGCAACGGAATCGGTGGAAATGAGAACAATGGGCCTGAGTCGGAAGACAGCGGGCCTATCGTTGTCTTTTCGCCGGAGGCGGCCATACAAGGCGAGATCATCGTGAAGATGAAGGCCGGAGCCGCGGACAAGACGGTGACAAGGACCCGGGGCGTGACATCTGGCAACACCCAGATTGACCGGATTCTGATGAATGTCGGCTCAGTCAGTTTCGAGCGCCTTTTCCCGGTGTGCGGACGGTTCGAGGCACGTACAGAAAAGGAAGGGCTTGACAGATGGTTCATAGCCAAGTACGATGAAACCATCCCGGCAAAGGAGGTTGCGAATATGCTTTCAGGATGCGATGGAGTGGAGGTCATTGAATATTCCATCCCTACGGCCGCATCGGCATATTCAAAGGCCACGGCAGCTGAAGATGAAGAGCCGGTTGCGACGATGGCATATTCACCGGCAAGGAATGTTCCTTTTCCTTTCAATGAGAGCGTCCGCTCGCAGAGGATGCAGTGGCACTACAACAATCCCGGGAATGTCTATGCAAACTCTACGGTGGTGGGGGCTGACGCCGACGTCTATGCGGCATGGCAGCTTTGCACGGGCAATCCGGATGTCATTGTGGCCGTGGTTGACCAAGGTGTCAAATACGACCACGAGGATCTTGCGGCGAACATGTGGGTCAACCAGGGAGAGATCCCGGGAAACGGAATCGATGACGACGGCAACGGCTACGTTGATGACGTGAACGGCTACAACTTCACCGACAACAACGGGACTCTGACTTTCTCCGCTGAGAATATGCACGGGACGCACGTCGCCGGAACCATCGCCGCGGTCAACAATAACGGGATAGGTGTCAATGGAATAGCCGGTGGCTCAGGAAATGGCGACGGAGTCAGGATCATGTCATGCGAGACTCTCGGGGCGTCCGAATCCGGCAACTCCGGAGGTGGACTCGGGGCACAGGTGCGCGCGATCAAGTATGCGGCGGACAACGGAGCGGTAATTTGTCAGAACAGCTGGGGATACACGGCAGGAGCCTTGTCGAAGAACGACTGGACCAGAGGGGATTATTCAGCCCTCTCCGAAGCCATCGCCTATTTCAACAAATATGCCGGTCTCGATGAGAACGGCGATCAGGAAGGTCCTATGGCCGGTGGAATCGTGATTTTCGCCGCCGGAAACGATGCTTCTGATGAGTTGTGCTATCCGGCGTCAGATCCGGGAGTGGTCAGCGTGGCGTCCACGTCATGGCTCGGCACCCCGTCATATTTCACTAATTACGGGAAATGGGTCAGCGTTTCCGCCCCGGGCGGCGACCTGTCGCTGAACTCCACCTACGGAGGGGTTTACAGCACAAGTGTCTCCGGGGACGGAGGCTCCGCCTACGAAGGGATCAATGGTACATCAATGGCCTGCCCTCATGTCTCCGGAGCATGCGCCCTTGCGGTCAGCTGGTACTACGGAGCCGAGAAAAAGAAAGGTCTGACAGGTGAGATGCTCAAAGAAGCGCTGCTGTCAAGTGTTAGGCCTGTTGATCCATACTGCGAAGCGCCATATTTCGGAAATATGGGAGCCGGATCTCTGGACACATACCAACTTTTGCTGGCGGTCAAGAAAGTGGCTCTGATCCCGGACATCACCATCGGCAATGGGGAGACAAAGACAATCGACCTGTCGGAATATTTCTTCAAGACCGACATTCTGGTCTACACCGTTTCCAACACCGGTATAGTGGAAGTCAGCTTGAAAGACAGCGTTATGACGATAAAAGGCACTGGCAAAGGCCGGACTGCCATCAAAGTCACCGATGGTAACCAGTCTGTAAGAAACATTAACGTTACCGTGGAATGATTATGACTTCAAAAAATATTTTTATGAGACCGGCCATCATAGCGGCCGCGCTCTCTGCGACGCTTCTCTTGGCCGGATGTGGTTCCGAGACAAAAGAGGACACTCTGAACGAGACTCTCAAGGCACCGGAAGCCAAAGTGAGCGAAGTCACCGTGTCAAGTTTCCGGATTGACTGGGAAAAGGTCTACGGGGCGGCGGGATATTCCTACAGCCTTGACGGAGCCGGAGCGGAAAGCACTTCCGGACTGTCCGTTGAGTTCAAGGGGCTCGAAGCGTCCAAGGAATATGTCGTGACCCTTCAGGCCAGGCCGGCTGAAGACAGCGGACTCACTCCTTCCGAACAGGTGTACATCCACGTGCGCACATCTGAGCCAGGAAGGCTCGACAAGCCTGAGATCACGGTAGGAAGCACCTACGCCTCCAAAACCATACTAAGCTGGAGTGTGATTCCAGGAGCGGCGGAGTATGAATATTCAATCGGAGAGACTTCCGCTTCGACAACGGAAAACCATATCTCGCTTTCGAATCTTAGCAAAGGGAAGGACTACATATTCACAGTGAAGGCGATTCCTGAAGAGAACAGCGGCAGCGAGGCTTCCGAGACCGCCGAGGCGAGGTTCACAACCTCAGCGGAGGATGTTCCGTCACTCTTGATCGTCCCGACTCAGACTCTCGCCGACGCCGTGGTCTTCGATGTGTACGCCACTCCTGACGCGACATACTATTACGATGTGGTGTCCGCATCCACCAGAATGCAATATGATGACGAGACCCTGATCAGAACCTACAGGAACGCCATCATTGAATATGCCAAGAGCAAGGGCATCAGCCTTCAGCTAGCTATGGCCTCGGTGCTCAAAGTCGGGACAAACACCATCGGTGTCTCAAGCCTGGCCTCCGAGATGAGCTACGACATCATCGCTTTCGGGATGGACTACAACGGCAATGTCACGTCCGGACTTTACACAAAAAGAATCACGACCACCGCGACAGGCTGGTCTTCCGGCCCGAACTACGGAGGTTCAGGCTGGTTCAGTCAGAATTTCTACCTCACAAACGCATATCTCGGGCTGACAGGCTACGGATGGACCAACTCCGTGTGGACCACATGGAAAGGACAGGATGTTCAAAGCATCCGCTACCGTCTCCTCCCGACCACTACATTCAACAGCGTCTTCAGCGATCCTTACGACAAGGAAGCCATCAAGGCATTCTTGAGGGACACGTCCTACAGTTACGCTGTCAAGCCGGACTATCTCGCGCTTGTGAACTCCTCAAGCGGCTACAACTCAGTGACTCCATGCAACTCTGGTGTCTCCTACACAATGTCCGCCCTGGCCACAACCGCCTCTGGTGAGGAGGAACTGACCGTCAACTCGATCACGACAAAGACCTCAAGCGAAGCCTACACATGGTTCTCGATTGCGGCTCTGGTCAACGAGAAATACGGTCCGACCTCCAGCAAGATGGCATGTGTTCTGAAAGGGGTCGGTATCGAGTCCGGAAAACTGGTCATAATCAAGACAGCCGCCCTTGCCGACATAGCAGAGTCCTCCTACCCGGCCATCATCGCCGACAAAGGCACAGAGTTGAAGGAATCATACCTTGAGTACATCAACGGAAACGGACTCGCCCTTGTTGTCGACGTGGAGCCACAGACATCATACACAGTGATGGCGACTGTCGTTAACAAGGCAGGAGACAAGCTTACAAAGCATGCGTCCGTGACCACTGCGGCAGCGGAGACTAAGACCGCAAGGACAAGGTCAACGATGGTCTTCGAGAACCTTGCCGCATACGCTGAGGCCTCCCCTGTCGGGCTGAGGCTTGATGGCGTGGAAGCTATTCCTGTCTTCGAAACACCGGCCACTGCTGAAGATCTGTGGACAATCATCCATAACATGAACATATTCGGAACAAATTATGAGAAATAGGATAAAGAGAACAATCACCGCCTCTTTGCTGACCTTAATCTTCGCTCTGGTCTCCAATGCCCAGAACATCAATGTCAAAGGCACGGTAAAAGACAGTGGTGGAAATCCCATGATCGGGGTCGGAGTCTTCATAGAAGGAACGACGGTGGGGACCGTCACAATGGAGGACGGAACATGGACCCTGTCCGGGATACCGTCCGATGCGGTGCTGACATTTTCAAGCATCGGCTACGTCACACAGAAAATCAGCGTGGCCGGAAAAGCCGTGATAGACATTACGCTTCAGGAGGATGTCATTGACGATGAGCTCGGAGAAGTGATGGTGGTGGCCTACGGAACCGCGAAAAAAAGCAGTTTCACCGGTTCAGCCTCCGTTGTCAAAGGCGACGAGCTCCAGAAGAGAGTAACCGGCAACATCACCAAATCCATTGAAGGCACAGTGGCCGGACTTCAAGTCACCTCCGGCGGCGGACAGCCTGGTGAAGGGGCTTCGATCATGATTCGAGGCATAGGATCCATCAATGCCGTCTCCACTCCTCTTTACGTTGTGGACGGAATCCCTTATGACGGATCGCTCAGCGCAATCAACCCTGCGGACATCGAGTCTCTGACCGTGCTCAAGGACGCTTCGGCCGGTGCGCTCTACGGTGCCAGAGGCGCGAACGGTGTCATTGTCATCACCACAAAAAAAGGCAGCGGTGAGCGTTCGGTCGTCAGCTACAAGGGCAGTGCCGGCATCGCATCCCGCTCTCTTAAACGCTACGATCTTGTCGGGATGGACGATTTCATCGAGTTGACCTACGAGTCACTCAGGAACAGTGCGAGATACAGCACGGGAATGGATTTCGAGGGTGCCAGCGCTTACGCGGCCGCCAACCTAGGACAAACCATCGGAGGACTCAAGAACCCGGAATATTACAATCCGTACAAGAACTACACTTGGTCAACCCTCATCGACCAAAGCACCGGACAGATAAAGGAAGACGCCGTGGCCGCGTGGAACGAGAACTGGATGGACGAGATCAGCGACAACGCCGCCATGCGCACCGAGCACATTTTCTCCGTGAACGGAGCTACGGAAAAGATCAACTATCTCATCTCTATGGGTTACTACAAAGAGAACGGAATCCTCCGGAACACGGACTTCAACCGCTACACCGGAAGAGTCAACGTCGACTCCCAGGCGAACTCATGGATGAAGGTCGGGATGAGCGCGAACTACTCGCACACAAAGGCCGACTACCAGAATTTCTCAGGTTCGACGACCTCCAACGTCTGGTACACGGCACAGTTCATGGCTCCGGTCTACCCTGTCTATCTAAAAGATATGGAAGGCAACAATGTCCTTGACGAGACGGGAAACCTTCAGTATGAATATGGCGACGAGGACGACAACGGCTACGCCAACCGTCCTACCGCCCAAGGGTTCAACTCCAAGGCGGAACTCTACAACAACAAGGCGTATTACTACCGTAACACCTTGTCGGCCAGATCCTACCTCACTCTCGGTACGGTCAGGAAGGAAGCCCTTCTCTACGGACTGAAGCTCTCGGTGAACCTCGGAACAGATTTCAACGACTACCAGCGCACGGTCACAAACGACAAGTACCACGGCAACGCAGCGGATCAGGGAGGCCGTTTGAGCAAGACGAACACCCGCACGCTAAGCTACACCTTCAACCAGATCGTGAACTACGACCGTGCTTTCTCCGACCACGACATCAAGGTCCTGCTCGGTCACGAGTACTACCGCTACAGATACAACTACGCGATGGGAGAGAAGACCGGAATCATGGACGGGATTGACGAGCTTGACCCTGCTGTCACCACATCTGGAAACTCCAGCTACTCGAATGACTACGGAATAGAGTCATGGTTCACCAGGCTGAACTACGGATTCAGGAACCGCTACTATTTCGATGCCAGCTGGCGTACAGACGGTTCATCAAGATTCTACAGGACTGACCGCTGGGGTAACTTCTGGTCGGTCGGAGCTTCATGGAGGCTGTCTCAGGAAAAGTTTATGGAGCGGTTCACCTCTTGGCTCAGCAACCTGACAGCCAAGGTCTCATACGGAGTCCAGGGCAACGACAACCTCGGAACCTACTACGCCTGGCAGGGTCTGTACGACTACACCTGGGCCAACGGTACCGAGGCCGGAGCCTTTGCGTCAAAACTTGAGAACAAGGCCATCACGTGGGAGAAGAACGGCAACCTCAACGCCGGAATCGAGGCATCTCTCTTCGGCGGGAAGGTGACTTTCACCGCTGAATATTACAACCGCCACACCCGCGATATGCTTCTTGAGAACCCTCTGGCCATCTCGACCGGATTCACCGGCTACGACGCCAACGTGGGTTCGATGAGGAACCAGGGTTTCGAGTTCTCCGGAAGGGTGAACATCATAGACAGACCGAACTTCAGGTGGGACGCGAACGCGATGGCCTCGCTGAACCGCAACAAGGTCACAAGCCTCACATCCTCACAGGACTTCATCAGCGCCGGAACCTCCGTCATAGAGGTAGGCAGGCCTATCTACACCTTCTACCTCTCCAAGACCGCCGGAGTCGATCCTGCCACCGGAAAGCGGCTGTACTATGCCTACTGGAAAAGAGGTGTTGACGAGAACGGAGCCATAAGCAACGTCAAATGTGATGAATATGTCACGGACAACGTCTCGCTTGCATCCCTGAGCAAATACTATATGGGCAGCCGTGAGCCGGCCGTGTCAGGAAGCCTCGGATCAAGTTTCGTGATCTTCAAGAACATTGACCTCTCATTCCTGACCACATGGTCAATCGGAGGAAAGGTATATGACGGGCTGTATTCAGGGACAATGAACGTTCAGTACGCCGGCAACAACTGGCACAAGAACGTACTGCGCAGGTGGCAGAAGCCCGGGGATGTCACAGACGTGCCGATGGTAGAGATCGGAGGATCTGCTCCTGCCAACGACTCAGCGCTCATCAACGCCTCGTACTTCGCCATAAAGAACATCACGATTGGCTACACATTCCCGAAAAAATGGCTCTCGAAGCTGGACATCAGCTCGCTGAGGCTTTTCGCCACGGCGGACAACATCGCGATGTTCAACCATCTTGACGGAATGGACCCACAGTACAACTTCACGGGAAGCGTGTCATATTCCTACACCCCGTCAAGGGCTATTGTGGCTGGCATTGATATTCAATTCTAAGTGATAGTCTTATGAGAAATAAATTATATATTCTTACGGCTCTCGCCATCGCGGCGGTTTCCTGCGACAGCGATATGCTTGAGTTCAATCCGACCGATTCCGGCTCCGGAGAGGAGTTGATGAAAGAGGCTTCAACGGCCATAACTTCCGTCAACGGAATCTACCGCTCGATGTGGACCGCAGGATGGTCGACATCAGGCAACACGCACCAATGCTTTGGCATCTCTGCCTACAACCTTGCCCAGGACGTGATGGGGGACGACATGATCATGCAGTCCCAAGGCAACGGATGGTTCTGGTATGACCACGTCTACAATGTCAAGAACCAGTACACATCATCGGCGTTCCGGTCCTACGATGTCTGGTACGCCAACTATAAATGGATCGCCAACGCCAACAGCGTCATAGCGGCCAAGGAGACGATGGGAGGGAACACCTCTGATGTATCTTACGTTGTGGGTCAGGCCTATGCGATCAGGGCACTCTCCTACCTCAACCTTGCTACATGGTTCGCGAGATCGCCATACAATCCGATGACTGACAAGTACCGTTGGAGCGACCATGGAGTGCCAATCTACACAGAGCCGACATCAATCAGCACAGAGGGCAAGCCAAGGGAGGACCTTAAGACCGTCTACGCTCAGATTGACTCCGACATCGACTCCGCCATCGTGCGGCTTGGAAAGGGGGCTGCGTCAACCCTTGACAAAGGCAACAAGTCACACATCAATGAATATGTGGCGTTAGGCATCAAGTCACGCGTATGCCTGGTTGAAGGTGACTGGGAAGGAGCCTACAAAGCAGCTTCCAGAGTCATAGACGAAGGGACTTACGAGATCGGTGGCGAGAATGAGCTTATGGGCGGAATGAACTCCATCGGCAACGGTGATGTGATGTGGGGCGCCGGAATCGAGAATTCCGAGCAGTCAGGCGCCTACGCCGGATTCTTCACCCACATGGACAACATCGACGGAGCCTACGCGAAGTCAGCCCCGAAACTGATCAACAAGCAGCTCTACAACCACATCGGATCAGGCGACATCCGACTGAAATGGTGGGACCCGACCGACAAAGAATCCCCTTACATCTCAAGGAAATTCGCGTTCTCCAACGTCCAGTCATGGCTCGGAGACTACATCTATATGAGAGTCGAGGAGATGTACTTCACCGCGGCAGAGGCCGCCCTCAGACTCGGAGATCAGGATGAGGCCCGCGACCTGATGAACAAGGTTATGGCAAAGAGGAACCCGAAATACAACGCCTACAACTACTCAGGCACCCATCTTGGAGCCACCACCACCACCTGGACCGGTTCTCTGCTTGAGAATATCCTGATCCAGAGGAGAGTGGAACTTTGGGGAGAGTACGGACGCATATTCGATGTGCGAAGGACCGGGCAGGGAATCGACCGCAGGACCGAAGATGGTTTTTCCGAGGAATGCATCGCTGCCATGAAGAGGAACGGGATTGACATAACGAATGCCGACACCTACGACTGGGTGCTGACCATCCCTAAGGACGAGCTCGATGCCAACCCTAACATCAACGAAGAAGATCAGAACCCTTGATAGAATTCACAGACAATGAGACACACAAAGATATTATTAAGCATCATGGCCACGTCCATGCTCGCTGCCGGCTGCGGTAAGGAGCAGGAAGGGACCATCTACAAGCCAAGCGCTGACGACGCGAAGGAGATCCATTTCATCCAGTCGTCCCTTACCAAGGAGTTCCCGCAGGGCAGCAAGTCCGGTTCCTTTGAGATAGAGATCGCCAGACCGGGCAACAAGGGCGCGCTGTCAGTCGGACTCCAGAAAAAAGGCGAGAACGAAAGCGCGTTCGACATCCCTGAGACCGTCACGCTGCCAGACGGCAGTTATTCTGTCTCAGTCCCTGTCGAAGTCAACCTGAGGCAGCTTCTGACCGGCTCGTCGCTCAATGCGACCATACTCATAAGCGACCGCCAGGAAGAGACAGGAACGGGAAGCGCCTACGTAACCCAGTTCTCAGACAAGATCGACCTGTCAGTGTCCTTCGCCCTGGAATGGGAGCCGTACTACAGGACAGACGAAAGCGGGAACAAGGTTCAGCAGACAGCCACCTACACCTACAACGCCTTCTACACCGGACGTGACAGCGGCCTGAAAGTGGAGAAGGCGGTCGGAACCAACATATTCAAAATCAACGACTGGGCCAGCGGAGTGTCTTTCAAATTCATTCTGAATGACGACAACACATGCACGGTACCTTCACAGTCGATAGGCTACTACAATTCCAATTACAATGAATATGTCAGAGTCTCCGACATGGCCGAGTACACCGGCAACAAAAGTGCCTACAACTCGTACCCTTGCACTTACGACGGCAACGGCAACTTCTCGTTCTACCTGATTTACTTCGTCTCCGCCGGCTATTTCGCACAAGGCAACGAGACTCTCGCATTCAACGGCAACGAGGACAAGACTCCTGTCGTGGAGATCTCTTTCGATGGAATCGAGACGACCGAGACCGGCTTCAAGGCCCCGAGACTGTCGTTCAGCAAGAATGAATACACCAAGTTCTACAAGGCCACAGTCGTCAGCGGCGACATCACCGCGGACACGGCCAGACAGGAAGAGATCAGAAAGGCGCTGGAAACCGACAAAAAGCCGGGAAGCACACCGGTGGTCACTTTGTACGATGACAGCTCCGATCTATGGAACGTCGGTTCCGGCAATTGCACCGCCGTAGCTTTGGCTTACGACTCTACCTCTACTTCCACTGTGCTCTACATGAAAAGGTTCACGTGTGACCCAGACGGGCGCTACACACCAAGGGTAAACAAGTTTGAATGGAGAAGCGATGAGGCAAACAAGCTATACTCCCCTTACACAACCCTGTTCTGGGATATGCAGGCCGATAATGTAGTCTCTCTCAAATACCTGTGTATGAGAACCGACTATCTTGAGTATATGATCTCCAACCTTAAGACAAGCGCCGAGGAAATCACTTGGGAAAGAGGCAACGAGGTCAACGAGGAATTCCTCCGGAAGCTGGTGAGCGATGACGGATTCGCCACAGTGTTCAACACATTGAAACAGGGCACAAGCTACACGCTTTGTGTCTGTGTGGTCAATGAGTTCGGAGACCGAGAGTTCGTCACAAAGACCGCCGGAACGAAAGGCTATGAAGCATCCGATTTCGATGCGGGCAAGAACCTTCAAGACTTCATCGGGGCGTACAAAGCCACGGCGACAGTAGACAACACAAGCGGATCGTCATCAGCAGAGGAGTCTTTCCGTGTCGACATCTACAGCCTTGGCGGAAATGACGTGATGATCAGCGGTTTGTCCAACACAAGTGATTTCACACCTGAGGTCCGGGGATACTACGATCCGGAAAGCCATTCGATCCAGATAGAGCCTCAGCAGTTGGGACGTTACAAGACATACTATGTGACACTTGGCCTGTCAGACGGCTTGTCGATCTACTGGGGAGGCAACAGCGTTGCCCTCGGATTCATCGACGGGACCATCAGGATGACACCAAGCCCGTACTCCGATGCTGCGATCAACAGCTACCAGTTCCTGCTGTTCACAACGGAGAAAGCCTCCAGCGCATCCTACACAAGGCAGAGTGTGGGCTCAAAGACATATTCAAACCTCTGTCTGGAGCCTTTCAGTTCTTTCGCTACTAAGCGTCCTACCCTCGAAGAAGGAATCCTCGGAGAGAAAGCCACACTGCTTTAGAACATATTCTTACTTAGAAGCTGTTTTGAGGCCGTCCTGTTCGGGACGGTCTCTTTTTATTCCTTGAATCCGTAAGAAAAAAAGAAGATTATTGTAACAATTGACCGGATTATTCGTTTATATTGTGTAACGACAAGAGAAGAATGACAAGAGAAGAGTCAATAAAGTTCTACAAGGCGCATGCGAGGCGGCTGTTCAATGCCAGCCTTCGGATAATCCGCGACAGTGGCGAGGCCGAGGAGATCATGCAGGACACTATACTCAAGTTCATCTCGTCCGATGTCGTTCCCAAAGAACCGGCGCAGGTCGCTATGTGGCTGAACCGCACATGCATCAGAAAATCAATAGACGCGCTGAGACGGAAAAAGAGGGAAAAGCTCTTTCTTGCTGAATATGCCGCCGACGCTTCCGAATATGACAGCTACACTCATCCGGAGTTTTCATGGACAGCCGACGGTGTCGCCGAAGTGCGCAAAGCCATCGATGAATTGCCGGACAACTACAGGATAATCATGAACCTGACGCTTATGGAAGGACTTGACTACGAGGAAATAGCCGACATCACCGGTGAGCGTGAGGGAACGATCAGAACACAGTTTTCAAGAGGGAAGGCCAAATTGGCCGAAATATTAAAGAGACAAGGACATGACAGACTTTGAAGAATACATCAGGGAAAATCCCAAGTTTCTGGACGATAAGGATCTTCCGGAGGGACACGAGGCAAGGTTTGAGGCCAAGCTGGATGCGATGCTGGCGTCGGTGGCTATTGAGGAGACCGACAACGGCAAGAACATGAAGAGGATATTCACAAAAATGTTCACTGTTGCGGCTTCTGTGGCTGCCGCATGTGCCGCCGCGATGATATTCATGAACCGACCTGTGGAAGAAACCGAGTGGTTCGAAGGTGTCGGGAATGACCCTGTGGCGGTATATTTGGCATATTCAGAGAAGGCAAGCGCGATGTACGGGGAGATTTTCTCAAAAGATTTGGATGCCAGTTGGGAGACTACCGTGAGGAGCATCGCTGAGGAGAGTGTGCCGATGATTGACCAGCTTCCGGATGAGATTGACAATGCGGAGAAGGCTGACATACTGAAAGAATACTACGGAAAAATCCTCAATGGATTGGATAAAATAAACAAAATAAAAGAGTTATGAAAAAGTTTATGATTTTGGGAACAGCGGTGCTCATGATGTTTTCAGCAGGCTTTAACGCCTATGCAGAGTACCATGCTGAGTCAAGGGACCTTGCAGCCACTTCAAAGGTTGATGTGGAATACACGAAATGCAGATTCAACTGCAAGGGGTTCATCGGATTGGATCTGAGTGGAATTGTCGAAGTCAACCTTGTCAAGTCTGACTCATACAAGGTGGAGGTCACTCTACCAAACGAACTTCAGGAATATCTTCAAGTGTTGGTGCATGATGGCGTGTTGAAGATAGGTTGGAACAAGACAATCCCGACAAAATTGAAGAGGCGATTGGAAAATTGGACGTGCAAGGCAGAAATCGCTATGCCAGAGCTTCGGAAAGTGGAAATGTCCGGAGCGACGAGTTTGAGATGCGATGACACATTTGATCTCGGCAGAGGTGAACTTTCATTGGACCTGAGCGGAGCCAGCCACATTAAATCATTGAAGGCCGATGCAGGAAAGCTAGATGCTGAGATTAGTGGCGCATCCTCTTGTATAATGTATGGTAGTTATTATGAAGCTGAGCTTGATCTTTCTGGAGCGTCTTCAAACAACTTCACGATCAAAGCTGACAAGTTAGAGGCTGATGTCAGTGGAGCGACAAATACAAGTCTTGACGGCGATTTTGGGAAAGTAGAACTTGACGTTTCAGGAGCTGGCGAGGTCAACCTTAAGGGAACAATTGGAACTCTTGAAGTCGATGCCTCTGGAGCCTCAAATGTCAAGGCAATGAATGCCGTGACAGAAAATGCCATCCTTGAGACATCAGGAGCGGCAAATTGCAGCGTGAACGTTACACGTTCGATCATGATCGAGGACGCAACGGGAGCGTCGAACATCAGATATAAAGCCCCTAAGGATTTGGATGTGATGATCAAGTCTATCGGGAGAACGGCTTCGGTCAAAAGAATCAACTGATAATTTCAGACAGACCGGCACGCTTCGACAGGCTCAGCGACCACATCTTCGGTCACTGAGCCTGTTGATGTCTCATAACGTCCAAAACACCAATAATTTTCACACTCGGATCCCTGGAAAGCTGGCCAGGGTTTGTTCCCGGCTCACCTTCCGGAACCGCCAAACCGCGGGCAGCATAGAATTTTGTCCAGAATTCGGTCACGTTGCCTGTACTGTCGTGAAATGACATCGGGATCACGTCAAAGACAAACCTCAATCCGTCCTTATCTTCAAGTCCATGACGCTTTCCACTAAACACAAACGACTTCTGCACAAGCTCTGAACAGTATATCGCACTGTCACTCGGCATGAATATGTCATCGTAGGGTTTGCCGAGCAACTTTCTCGCATTCGCCACGCTTGCGTCAACATCCAAACCTTCAACCCTGCCGACAAGCACGGACTCCCAGTCACTCAATCTGACCATAAAACTGTCCAGCGAGCTTTCCACAACACCATATTCCGGAATAGCCTCAATGATGTTTCCATCCGCGAAGATTGCCACATGGTCTATTCCGAGCCCGTCCACACCTTTTGTCACATTGGTGATGTTGTTTCCATTCCCATTCACGACAAACAGCAAATCTCCATTCCTCAAATCAGGGATACTTGTCGACGAGCAGCCGAACTCGATAAAAAGGACAAACATAAAACCCAGTTTGGTACAGCAAACGGCTATTATATGTACCAACGTGAATATTATAGACGATTGGTACAGCAAAGAAGCCCTTCCTGTACCAAAGCGTTCAGATGACGGAAAGAGAGTGCGCGGCGGGATGGAATTGAACATAAGGAGGTTATAAATAAAAAAATGGCCTGAAAACCATAAGGATGTCAAGCCATCAATATTCGGAATATTCCTATCGAAACTATTCGGAGGAGTCGTCATCGCCTCCATACTGGGCGATGTTGTCATCCGGAAGGGCTGTGTCAGCCGGAGCGTCGGCAGAAGACCCGGCGACATCCTCATTCTCGGCATCCTCCTCACCTTCAAGCCATCTCTCAAGAGCCTCGGCGTCATCTGTCTTGACTTTGATCTTCACCAAGTTGATCGAGTCTTCTGTCTCTACAGTCACGGCATAGAAAGAAGTGCCGTCAGGCTTAGGATACTTGACAAGGTCTGGAAGGTAGTCATTGAACCCGCCTGGATATTTCTCGTTGAACGCTGCGGCAAGCGCCTCGGACATATTTTCGTAACTTACCACGTGTCTTTTCTTCTGATCTGGTGCCATACTCATTTATAAACCAAATAAAAACAGTTCTAAAATCAACTTATGCAAGCAGGCAATTACTCACAGCACGAAAACAATCAAAACAACAGATGACTGCCCATCCTTCAGCCAGCCAGTTCCACTAGACAACGGAAATCAGGCAGCCGCATTGTTTTCGGGTGCAATATTAAGACATTTTTCCGAATTGAGAAGCAATCAGCAGACTATTTTCTGAAAAAAAACGATTTCTGCCTCTTCTTCTTCTCTGGATCACGCTCCACAAAGACCGGTTTCATAGTGCGCGGATCGATTCCAGTGTAGTACATCACGGATGAGGTGGTCATCGGAGTCGGTGTGAAATCCTGCACTTGATCCATATATATTCCCTTCAAAGCCGGATTTTTGGACAGGTTCTCCATGTCCTTCATCGTGCAGCCAGGATGGGATGAGATGAAGTACGGAACGATGCCTGTGCGGCGGCCGTTCTGAGCGCAGATCTTGTCAAACTCATAGCGAAGCCTCTCAAAGAGTTTGAACGAAGGCTTGGCGATGTACTGGAGAACCTTGTCCTCAGTGTGCTCCGGAGCGACTTTCATACGTCCGGAAGTGTGGTCAAGGATCAAAGTCTTCAGATAAGGCTTGGATGTCTCGTCCACGAAACCGTTCTCGTCAAGAAACAGATCGTAGCGGATTCCGCTTCCTATGTAGGAATGACGGATTCCAGGAACGGCATCAACTTTCTTATAGAGTTCAAGTATCTGTTTATGAGACCTGTTCATGTTAGGACACGGAGCCGGAAACAGGCACGATTTCCTGCGGCATTTGTCGCAGAGGGCGGGATTCCTGCCACGCATTCCGTACATGTTCGCGGTCGGGGCACCAAGGTCGGAGATATTCCCGGCAAAGCCCGACATCTTTGCCAATTTCTTCACCTCGGCCAGGATCGAAGCCTGCGATCGGGACTGGATGAACTTTCCCTGATGCGCCGCGATAGTGCAGAAATTGCAACCTCCGAAGCACCCTCGGTGTGTGATTATGGAGTCCTTGATCATGTCGTAGGCCGGAATCCTCTTCCCCTTGTAGCGCGGATGGGGCAGCTTGGTGAACGGCAGATCCCAGAAAGAGTCCATCTCCTCGGTTGTGGACGGTGAATATGGCGGATTGATCTGCACGTAACCGTTTCCGACAGGTTCGATTATTGTCGCAGGGTGCATCATATTCGCATGAGTCTCAATCAGATGAAAGTTCTCGGCGAACGCTTTCTTGTCCCGCTTGCACTCCTCGAACGAATGCAGCACCAGTGGATCCTTGACCTTCCATTTTCCGCTCATCAAGAATGCGATCTGCGGAATCTTGTGAATCTCATGAATATTCCTCTGCGCCTCTATGGCCCTTGTCAGCTCTATCATCGGCTTCTCCCCCATCCCGTAACAGAGATAGTCTGCCTTGCACCATTTCAGGATCGACGGAACAAGCTCGTCTTTCCAGTAATCATAATGGGTGAGCCGGCGGAGCGAAGCCTCGACTCCGCCGATGACGACAGGAACATCAGGGTAAATTTCCTTTAATATGTTCGTATAGACACTGACCGCATAATCCGGCCTCTGTCCAGCCTTTCCCTCCGGAGTGTATGCGTCATCGTGGCGGAGACGTTTGCCGGCGGTGTAGTGGTTCACCATCGAATCCATCGCCCCGGCGTTGACTCCGAAATAAAGCCTCGGAGCCCCTAACTTTTTGAAATCCCTGAGGTCATCCCTCCAGTTGGGTTGCGGCACGACAGCGACCCTGTAGCCAAAATGCTGAAGCCAACGGGCGATGCATGCAGTGCCGAAAGAAGGGTGGTCCACAAATGCGTCACCCGTAAATAAGATGACATCAATGTAGTCCCACCCTAAGGCTTCAACCTCCTTTTTGGAGGTCGGGAACATATAATCCGTTTCGGACATAGGTCACGCCCTACATTCTCTCCGGAAGCTCGATTCCGAGGATGCCCATCGCCTTGCGCAGCACAGCGGAGAGCGTGTCAATCAGAACAAGACGCATCTTGAGCACATCGGCGTTCTCCTCCTTGAGGATCGGTGTGTCGTGATAGTACTGGTTGAACTCCTTGGCCAGGTCATAGGCATAATTGGCGATGACGGCCGGTGAATATGCCTGCGCGCCCTCGGCGATCTTGACCGGGAACGTGTTCAGCAACTTAATGAGCCTGATCTCCTTGGCACTGAGCTCCACCTTAGGCAGAGGGGAGGCTGAATATTCAATGCCCTTCTCCGCGGCCTTGCGCAGAATGGAGCGGATTCTGGCGTGGGTGTACTGGATGAACGGACCTGTGTTGCCGTTGAAGTCGATGGACTCCTTAGGGTTGAACAGCATGGTCTTTTTAGGATCTACCTTGATGATGAAGTACTTGAGCGCGCCAAGACCGATCATGTGGTAGAGTTTCGTCTTGTCCTCCTCGCTCATGTCGGCCAGTTTGCCGGACTCGTCCGAAGTGGCCCTCGCCTCCTCGTACATCTTCTGAAGAAGATCATCGGCATCCACAACGGTTCCCTCACGGGACTTCATCTTGCCCTCTGGCAGTTCGACCATTCCATAAGAAAGATGGAATATGTTGTCGGCCCAGTCGAAGCCCAGCTTCTTGAGGATCAGCTTAAGAACCTGGAAGTGATAGTTCTGCTCGTTGCCGACCACGTAGACGTGAGAGTCCAGGTGGTACTCGGCGAAACGCCTCTCCGCCGTTCCGAGATCCTGGGTGATGTAGACAGATGTGCCGTCCGAACGGATGAGAAGCTTCCTGTCAAGCCCGTCGGCGGTGAGGTCACACCAAACGGAGCCGTCCGGATCCTTGACGAACACTCCCATATCCAACCCCTTCTGCACCAGCTCCTTGCCGAGAAGATAGGTCTGGGACTCGTAGTAAACCTTGTCGAAAGTGATTCCGAGAGCCTTGTAGGACTCGTCGAATCCCTTGAGAACCCAGCTGTTCATCCTGGCCCAAAGGTCACGGACCTCCTTGTCGCCGGCCTCCCATTTCTGGAGCATCTCGTGAGCCTCCTTCAGACAAGGGACCTCTTTCTTGGCGGTCTCCTCGTCCATTCCTCCTGCCACAAGATCATCGACTTCCTTCTTGTAGATGTTGTTGAAAGCCACGTACATATCCCCGACAAGATGGTCGCCCTTGATTCCGGTGGACTCAGGAGTCGCACCGTTTCCGACCTTCAGCCAGGCAAGCATGGACTTGCAGATGTGCACTCCCCTGTCGTTGACGAGGGTGGTCTTGATCACGTTGTTGCCGCTGGCCTTCAGAAGCCTTGACACAGAGTCACCGAGCAGGTTGTTCCTGATATGGCCGAGGTGAAGAGGCTTGTTGGTGTTAGGCGAAGAGAACTCCACCATGATGTTCTTCCCTGTCTCAGGCAGATCGCCGAAATCCTTGTCAGCGACGATCTCTCCGAAAAGTTCGTTCCAGAACAGGTTGGAGAACAGCAGGTTAAGGAAACCCTTCACGCAGTTATATTCAGAAATCTCCGGCACATTGGTCTTGAGCCATTCTCCGATGGCGTTGCCGGTGTTTTCCGGGGTGGAGTGCGACAGTCGAAGAAGAGGGAAAACGACGAGGGTGAAGTCACCTGTGAATTCCTTCCTTGTGACTGAGACCTGAAGCGCCGACGGCTCGATGTCGGCGTTATAGAGGGCCTTGATGGCTTCTGAAGCCTTCGTGGCGATGAAAAGTTCCGGAGTCATTAACCGAGATAGGTTTTAAGAAGTTTGCTTGCGGATGGTTTCTTGAGCTTGCGGATCGCTTTTTCCTTGATCTGGCGGACTCTCTCTCTGGTGAGATCAAGTCTCTCGCCGATCTCCTCGAGGGTCATTTCCTGGCATCCGATGCCGAAGAACGACTTGATGATCTCACGCTCGCGGGTCGTCAGGATCTGGAGAGACCTTTCGATCTCGGTACTGAGCGACTCGTTCACCAGACCTCTGTCGGCCATAGGTGAATCGTCGTTCGGAATCACGTCCAGAAGGCTGTTGTCCTCGCCCTCGACGAACGGTGCGTCCACGGACACGTGTCTTCCCGAAACCCTGAGTGTGTCGGAAATCTTGTCCTGAGGGATGTCTATCATCTCGGAAAGTTCCTCGTTGGACGGGCTTCTCTCGTTCTTCTGCTCGAACTGTGAGAGAGCCTTGTTGATCTTGTTCAGGGAACCTACCTGGTTGAGCGGAAGCCTGACGATCCTGGACTGCTCGGCGAGAGCCTGAAGGATTGACTGGCGGATCCACCACACGGCGTATGAAATGAATTTGAATCCTCTTGTCTCATCGAACTTCTCGGCGGCCTTGATCAGTCCGAGGTTTCCCTCATTGATCAAGTCCGGAAGGCTAAGACCCTGATTCTGGTACTGTTTCGCAACAGAAACCACAAATCGGAGATTAGCCCTCGTGAGCTTCTCCAACGCCTTCTGATCGCCCTTGCGGATCCTCTGTGAAAGCTCAACCTCCTCTTCCGGTGACACCAACTCCTCACGCCCGATTTCCTGGAGATACTTGTCCAGAGAGGCGCTCTCACGGTTGGTGATTGATTTTGTAATCTTTAATTGCCTCATATATCTAGTAATACACAAATTTCCCTGACGGAAGGCGCGGAGCCGTTCCCGTCAGGGAAACACTATCCTGTAACCTTCATCAACTACTCTTTACTGAATCCGAAGAAGGCCTTTCTACCGTTGGCTGTCACACCTTCGATGTAGACCGCCCTCTTGGCGGACTTGGCGATGTTCAAGACATCCTGAGGAGTGCCGACCGGCTGATCGTTGACGTAGGTGATGATCATTCCCTCCGAAGCGCCGGCCTCAAGCATCTTTCCGCTTCCGACAGACGTGACCTCGACACCTTTCTTCAGACCGTACTTCTCAAGGGTTTCCTTGGAAGCTTCCTTCAAAGTCGTCCCGAAGAAAGCGATCTCGCCGTCTCCGACAACAGTACCATTCTCAGTGCTGCTGCCCTGTAGGGTGACCTCGACATCCTTCTCCTTGCCGTCACGGACAACCGTAACCTTTGTCTTGTCGCCCGGATGGAATGAATTGACCTTTACCTGAACAGCCGAACCGTTCTTTACCGGCTTCCCGTCAATCGCCACGATCACGTCGCCTTCCTTGATTCCGGCCTTGTCGGCGGAACTGCCTTTGGCAACCTCTCTGATATATACGCCTTCAGGAGAAGAAAGTTTCATTTTTTTCAACATATCATCTACAGAGTCGTATTTAAGAACCTTGGCGAGACCTTCGTTAAGGTCTGACATCGAGATTCCGAGAACAGCCCTCTTCACAGAACCAAAGTCAATAAGGTCACTTACAACCTTTTTCACGATGTTCACAGGCACAGCGAATGAATATCCTGAATATGCACCCGTCTGTGAAACAATGGCGGTGTTGATACCGACCAGCTCGCCGGTCTTGTTGACAAGAGCTCCGCCTGAGTTGCCTGGGTTGACAGCCGCGTCGGTCTGAATGAACGACTCGATCTGGATGCCGCCGTTGTTTTCCCGTGGATCATGTGCCATTGAACGTCCCTTGGCGCTGACAATACCGGCCGTGATGGTCGATCTGAGCTGATAACCGAGAGGGCTGCCGACGGCCAGAACCCACTCTCCAAGCCTCAGCTGGTCGGAATCCCCGAACGGAAGGGTAGGAAGCCCTTGCGCGTCAATCTTTATCAATGCGACATCCGTGGCCGGATCCGTACCGATCACCTTAGCTTCATAAGTCTTGTTGTTGTTCAATGTGACCTGCACCTTGGTGGCATTGGCCACGACGTGGTTGTTGGTCACGATATAGCCGTCAGGACGGATGATCACACCTGATCCGCTCCCCTGCTGCTCTCTTGTCTGAGGGCCTTCGTCACCGAAAAAGAAACGGAAGAACGGATCCGCCATCTGGTACTGCTGAGTCACAGTCACCTCCACATAGACAACGGCATCGACAGCAGCTTCCGCCGCATAAGTCAGATCAGGATAGTCAGACTGTGCCAGATTGACAGTCTTTGTGACCGTTCCGTTCTCTGCCCTTGTCACATTGTCTCCCTCATTCACGGTGGCCGCCTTGACGACACCGTATGCCGCCAGCACGCTGAACAATACTGACAGCGCCACTGTTACCAAACCTTTTTTCATTTCAGACATATTTATTGAATTATCTTATCCCAATTACAGGCTGCCGGAACATCGTCCCGCAAGCCCAAGGCAAAAAATCAAATATGATGCCATAATATTAAGGGAATATTCGTATATTTGCCTTTCACAGGGTGCTCCCGAGGAGTGCTCACTCATAATGAAATATTAAAAACACTACAAATATGAAATTCATCGTTTCAAGCACTGAACTTCTGAAAGGATTGATGGACATATCAAAGGCTATCCCGGCCAAGTCAGCTCTGCCGATCCTTGAAAATTTTCTGTTTGACCTAAAAGGCAATGTCCTTGAAGTGACAGCGTCGGATTCCGAGCTTACCCTCAAGACGGAAATAGAGGTGGACACGACCGAGGAAGAGGGGAGGATCGCTGTGCCGGCAAGGCACATCATAGACCTCTTGAAAGAGCTTCCGGACCAGCCTGTCTCAATAAAGACGGCGAGTGACAGCTCGATCGAATGCAACTGGACAAGCGGAAATTCCGTGCTTCCATTCTTCCCTGCCGAGGATTACCCTGAGATCAAAGGGACGAGTGAGGACGCCGAAAGGATAGAGTTTCCGGCAGACAGCCTTATCGAGGGCATCAACAGCACGATCTATGCGACAGCCGACGATGAGATCAGGCCGGCGATGAATGGCATATTCTTCGACTTCAGCCCGGAGTCAACAACCCTTGTGGCATCTGACTCACACAAACTTATCTGCTACACAGCCAAGGAGGTCAAGACATCTGAGAAGTGCTCGTTCATCCTGCACAAGAAGCCTGCCGCTGTCCTTAAATCCATTCTCGGAAAGGACGATGGCGGGGTTGAGATCTCATTCGATTCAAGCACAGTCCTGTTCACATTCGGAAAGACAACGATGGTGTGCAGACTCATAGTAGGCAAATATCCTAAATACCGTGATGTGATTCCGCAAAACAACTCCAGCGTGCTGAAAATAGACAGGGTCATGTTCTTGAACACTGTCAAACGTGTGGCTGTCTGCGCGAACAAAGCCTCCAATCACATAAAGCTGGATCTTAAACCCGGCCAGATGGAAATAACGGCACAGGATCTGGGATTCGCGATCGCCGCCTACGAGAAAGTAAGCTGCGACTACAACGGAGACGAGCTTTCCATCGGGTTCAAGTCGACGTTCCTTACTGAAATCCTCTCAAACATGAACTGCGAAACTGTGGTCATGAAGTTTGCGGACGCGCGCAGGGCCGCCCTTATCCTGCCTTCGGAAGATGACGCCGAAAGCGGTAAGATCTGCGGTATCCTCATGCCAATCATGGTCTAACAACATTCAAGCGACCAGACTATGGAACTGTCCCTTCAAAGGCCTCTGCTTTTCTTCGACATCGAGAGCACGGGGCTTAATATTGTCAATGACTGCATTGTAGAGCTCAGTTTTGTCAAAGTGTTTCCAGATGGACATCACGAGGTCAAGACTTGGAGGGTTTGCCCGTGGGATTACACTCTACGCAAACAGCATCCCATCAATCCGGAGGCCAGTCAGGTGAATGGAATCAAAGACGAGGATGTCGCAGGTGAGAAGAAATTCATAGAGATAGCCCCTGAAGTTGTCGGTTGGCTCAAGGACAGCGATCTGGCCGGATACAATTCCACCAAATTCGACTTGCCTATGCTGTCCGAGGAACTTGAGAGGGTCCGCGCGTATTGTATGAGCAGGCTTTCGGATCCAAGGAACACCCCCGGGAACAAGGCGAAGGCGCAGGCGACACTTGATTCCACTGACATCGACCTTCACTCCAAGCGGATGATCGACGTTCAGACTATTTACCACTATATGGAGCCGCGCAACCTCAAGGCCGCCTACCGCTTCTACTGCGGTGGAGAGGACTTCGAGAACGCCCACTCGGCGGAAGCTGACACTATGGCCACCTACGAAGTGCTCAAGGGCCAGCTGGACATGTACCAGACCCCGAGCAAGTACCACGAACAGGTGCTCAAGAACGATGTTGAATTCCTCGCTGGAGTCGCTGGCAGGCCACGCACTGTTGACTATGCCGGCAGGCTGATCCTCGGAAAGAACGACGAGCCGACAATAAGCTTCGGCAAGCATAAGGGAAGAACGGCCCGCGAGGTCTATGAGACAGAGCCGGCATACTTTGCATGGATAGAGAACGGAGAGTTCACGATGGACACAAAACGTCAGTTCGCCCGTCTGAAGGAACAGTTCGACAAGGAGAAGAAGGAGGAGGCGAAAGCCAGAGAGGCCGAACTAAGCAAACCGCTTGAGGGCGAGGCTCTGACCAACGCGACTGAGATGCTCAGGAACAAATTCAACGGCGGGAAAATCTTCTAGCGTTTTCCATTATGCGGAATCCTGTTCAATGAATATAATAGTGAAGACATTGTCCGGACACATCACCGTGCGTCCGGACACCACATGGGAGAAGGACAACGAAGATTTCTACCCACCGGAGTTTGTGGAGGAACTGACATATTCACCGGTTCTTTTCGCCCGTGTCATGAAGCCGGGCCGCAGCGTCGGGAAGAAGTTCGCGGCAAGGTACTACGACAGCGTCGGTTATGGAATGATCCTTTACCCCGAGAATCTTTTGGATGGAACCCCGGAAGGTTATGCCCAAGCCATCTGCCTGGACCACACATCCTTCTTGCCCTCTCCAGCCTTTCCTCCACAAAAATTGGAGACAGGCGGAAGATTCAGCCTGTTCAGAGATGGCTCTGAACTTTTCACCTTCGGCCAACCATCCATGTCAATGATCGAGGACGCCATCGTCCAAGCCACCAGACTGCTCTACATCCGCACCGGTGACCTGATCGCGATAGAGTTGGACGCCCGCATGCCGCTGGCAGCCCGCCAGAATGCGCGCACACACGTCACCGGTACTTTCGGTCACGACAAAGTGCTTGATTTTCAGATTATTTACTGACAAAAGTCCGAAATCAAGGTGGTATACAGAACCTAAGCGTAACAGCAAGGCTGTCACTGTCATTTCGATGTTTCGATGTATCACCCAACGCATGCCGCACGACAAGCTTTCACGACCGTAAAGATCACAGCTTGGCTACCTGGGTGGCATTGCGATATTCCGCAGGGGTCTGGCCTGTCATGTGACGGAACGCCGTGAAAAAATAGTCGTGATTGTTGTAGCCCACTTTGTAGGCCACCTCCTTGATGCTCATCGTGGTGTTGGTCAACAATTCCTTGGCCTTGCTCATCCGCACCTCATTGATGAACCTCGCCGGCGAGAACCCGGTATATTCCTTGAAAGTCTTGCGGAAAGACGAATAGCTCAGGCAAAGCTTCGCGGCCACCTCCTCCGGTGAGATTGTCATGTACTGGCTGTGAATCATCACCTTGGCCTGACTGATCTTGTTCGCCGTGTCAGACTCCTGGAACTGTGAGTTCCTGTCGTAGAAATATGCCAGACTCAGCAACCTGTCCACTATGCCGGCCAAAACCTGTTGGAAACCAGACTCCTGCGCCACCGCCGCATTGATGGCCGAGGTATAGAGGTTCACGATGTCCTCGTGGATGTTCACCCTGAACAACGGCCTGTCCTTCGCAAAAAAGCCCTGCTCGACCAGATTGTCGATGAAAGCGCCGTTGAAGCCGATCCAATATTCCTTCCATCCTGTAGATTTGTCAGGATAGTAGGAATGCCACTCACCAGGGAACAGCAGAAACATCATCCCTCCCTTGACAGGAATGGACTTGGAGCGTCCCAAGGTCTCGCATGAGAACTTGCCTTTGCCTTCCGTTATGTAAAGGAGCTGATATTCCTGAAGAATCCTGCCGCTTGCTATGGAAAACACATAGCGGGACGGATGATTGCGTGGAGGATAGTCCATTCCGGGAGCGATTTCCTGGAAACCGACCGAATTAACGGCCGTTCCCCACTTGAGGTCAACAGGGTTAACCGCCAAATATTTGAGATGAACAGAAGCCATAGTTCGCTGACTTTTTGTTACTAATTGTGCATCACAAATATAGCAAAAAATAATTCTCTATCAAATTTCCAAGTCATAATATCAAAATATTCAGCGGTAAAACAGCGAAAAAAAACAAAATTTGTATGAAATAAAATACCACGTAATTTATGAAATTTCTTGCATTTGATCTCGGCGCCACGAGCGGCAGGGCCATCATTGGAACTGTCGATAACGATATGCTTGCCACTGAGGAAATCTACAGGTTTCCTAACGCCGTCAAAGAGATTGACGGGAAGTATTACTGGGACATCAATTCCCTTTTCGGCCATTTCAAAGCGGCGCTCAGGAAAGTCACCGTGATGGGAGTCAAGATTGAATCCATCGGCATCGACACTTGGGGCGTGGACTTCGGGCACATCGGCAAGGATGGCGGAATCATCGGATTGCCAAGAGCTTACAGGGATCCTTACACGGACGGTATCCCAGAGGAAGTCTTCAAGATCATCCCGCGCGAGGAGCTGTACTCAACCACAGGAGTGCAGATAATGAACTTCAACACAATATTCCAGCTCTACGCGCAAAGCAAGGAAGCCGGCTCAAGGCTGCCGCAGACCGACAAGATCCTCTTCATGCCGGATCTGCTGGCGTACATGCTGACTGGTGAGATGGTATGTGAATATACAGACGCATCAACATCCGGCCTGATCAATCCGCGCACGCGGGATTTCCAAAGAAATCTGCTGGAGCGACTCGGAATCGCCCCCTCAATCCTTCTGGACATAACACAGCCCGGCGCCAGGGTCGGCGTGCTCAAAAAGGAAATATGCGAGGAGACCGGTATGGAACCTGTTCCCGTGATTGCTGTCGCGGGACACGACACCGCTTCCGCGATCGCGGCCGTCCCTGCGACCGGCGAGAAGTTCGCCTACCTGAGCAGCGGCACGTGGAGCCTGATGGGCATCGAATCCAAGACACCTATCATTGATGAAAAGTCTTATGAATATAACCTCACGAACGAGGGCGGAATAGAAGGCACAACCCGTTTCCTGAAGAATATCACGGGAATGTGGCTGCTTGAGCAGAGCCGCAAGACATGGGAGAGCGAAGGACGTGAATATTCATACGCCCGGATTGAAGCCATGGCACGCGAGGCCATCGATTTTCCGTCCATAATAAACCCTGATGATCCTCGTTTCGCCGCCCCTAAAGACATGGACGCCGAGATCAAGAAAGCCCTCAATGAGTCGGGCCAAAAGGTGCCTGAGAATGACGGAGAGATGATCAGCTGCATCTACCACAGCCTTGCGAACAGATACAAGGAAGTCATCAATATGCTTCAGGGATTCGCATCATTCAAGATAGAGAAGCTGCATGTAATCGGTGGCGGATCAGCGAACAGGCTGATGAGTCAGTTGACCGCCGACACGCTTGGAATCCCCGTGATCGCAGGCCCGACGGAAGGCACTGCGATCGGAAACATCATGCTTCAGGCAAAGGTGGCCGGTCTTGTCGGAGACCGATGGGACATGCGCCGCATCATCGGGAACTCAATCCAGACAACCACCTACGAGCCGAGATAATGACCACGAACTGACTTTCATGGAATCATCGGCTACGGAAGTGTACAAGAATCAAATTAAGAATAACACAAATCAATAAACTAAAAATAGCATGAACGAGAATTTGATAACCAAGGCCTATGAAATGGCCAAAGAGCGCTACGCCGCCATCGGCGTCGACACCGACAAGGCGATAGAGCTTCTCGAGAAGACCCCGATATCCCTCCAGTGCTGGCAGGCTGACGACGTGATGGGCTTCGAGAACGACACTGCCCTCACTGGCGGAATCCAGGCCACAGGCAACTATCCTGGCCGCGCCCGCAACATCGACGAGCTCCGTGCGGACATCAAGTTCGTGAAGAGCCTCCTTGCAGGAACACAGCGCCTGAACCTGCACGAGATCTACGGGGACTTCCAGGGCAAGCACGTTGACCGTGACGAGGTTGAGCCTTCACACTTCCAGAGTTGGATGGAATGGGGAAAGGAGAACGGAATGAAGCTCGACTTCAACTCCACTTCCTTCTCGCATCCCAAGAGCGGGGATCTTTCCCTCGCCAACCCTGACAAGTCAATCCGTGACTTCTGGATCGAGCACACAAAGCGCTGCCGCAGGGTGGCTGACGCCATGGGCAAGTTCCAGAACGATCCTTGCATCATGAACATCTGGGTTCACGACGGCTCAAAGGACCAGACCGTCGAGCGTCTCCGCTACCGCCAGATCATGGCGCAGTCTCTGGACGAGATCCTCGCCGAGAACCTTCCGAACATGAAGACCTGTCTTGAGGCGAAACTCTTCGGCATTGGGCTTGAGAGCTACACCGTCGGCTCGCACGACTTCGTGACCGGCTACTGCTCGACCCGCAAGCTCATGTACACCCTCGACACAGGACACTACGAGCAGACCGAGAACATCAGCGACATGGTTGCATCCCTGCTTCTCTTTGTCCCTGAGCTGATGCTTCACACAAGCCGTCCTGTACGTTGGGATTCCGACCACGTAGTGACGATGAACGACCAGACCCTCGACCTGTTCAAGGAGGTTGTGCGCGCTGATGCCCTTGACCGCACACACATCGGCCTTGACTACTTCGATGCCTCGATCAACCGCATCGGTGCCTACATCATCGGCACAAGATCGACTCAGAAGTGCATGCTCCAGGCCTTCCTTGAACCTCTCGACACTCTCCGCAAGTACGAGGACAGCGGCAAGCACTTCCAGCGTCTCGCCCTTCTGGAGGAAGCCAAATCACTGCCGTTCGGAGCCGTTTACGATTACTTCAACCTCAAGAACGGTGTTCCGGTCGGCCAGGACTTCATCGCGGCAGTGGAGAAGTACGAGGCAGATGTCACATCCAAGAGGTAAGTCTGACATAATCAGTTTATATTCAACATCTCAAGAAGCCCAAGGCAAGGTACGTCCGCCTTGGGTTTCTTATTAAAAGACTGATCAGGCGACAAGACGCATCTGTAAGGAGTTCACATAATATTCTTAAAATCATTATATTTGCAGATACAGAATTGTTTGCGAGAAATGTGGGATTTTGATGCCATACACCTCAGCGGGACCCAGCGTCGGGCTGTGATGAAGATTGCAGTTGAATTAGTGAAGGCGGACAGCCGGATCCACACGAAAGAGGTGTCGGTTCTGGACGGATTACAGTCCGGACTTGGGCTTGATCAGGAAGAACTGGACCTTATTCATTACCTTTCGCTGGAGAGTGCCATTGACTGCCTCAAGGATCTGGATCAGGATTCGACAGAGGGACTCATCGAACTATTCAACGACATAATGTGCTCCGACAGTGACATCGACTTCGATGAGAATCTTCTGCTGTCCTCTATCTCAATGTCTTGCGGCAGCGAATCCAGAGACTGGTGCATGATTCTGTCCGTAGACGCCACTGAAACGGACGCACCTGAAAAACAGATAGTGTTCCTCGAGAGCATGACTTCGGAAGCCGCCCATCTGGTTCTCGACGACAAGTACGACAACCTTCTCATCTCAAAAGCGTTCGGAGACATCGGGATTGAACTCTTCTACCTCCCGGACATTCTCCGCGAGTTTGAACGTCACATTGACGAGAACGACAAATTCGGGCTTCTCAAGCGTTCTATGGAATACCTTGTGCCGGCCGGAGACAAAATCAAGCTGAACAACCTGAAGGAATCATTGGCTGCCCTTGACACGAGAACATTCTATCATCTCATCCTTTCGAGGTTCGGCATAGACCCTGAGAGGATTCCATACACTGCTTTCCTGCTGTTAAAAATCCGGAACAGCCACATCCTTGACGACAGCGACACTTTGCGCAGGACGGTGGACTTTTTCTGCATCGACATCTCGTCCGAAGTGAAAAGGCGGATCCTATCTTTCGTCTCCCATTTCGACGAGCGCCGCGACCTTCTCTCGTACAAAGGCTACTATAAATTCCTGTACGACTGCCTCAGTTCCGAGGCAAAAACATCAAATCCTATCACAATCAACGCGAAAGGAGACTTCATCCTCGAATCAGGAGAGATCATAAGTTTCAAGTCCGCCCCGCAGGCGAAAACCCTCTACATGCTCCTCTTGAGTCGAGGCGACAAAGGAATATCCCAGACCGACTTCATCAAAGCCGTCTCTTTCCTCAAAGCATTGGACATCAATGAATATCTCACCTCAACAGGAGATTTTGACCTTTCCCGTTTCAAGGAAAGTCTCGCCGGCAAGGATGATGAATATGCCCGGGTGATCCTCGACACGATCGCCATCTACCGTTCATTCTCGACCAAGGACAGCGGAAGGAAGGATTTCCTTGAATATGTCCAAAGCATCCTCCAGCACCGAAGTTCGCTTAAGACGTACATCAACACCGGTTTTGCCTCCGCCCGTAAACTTGCAAACCCAGAACAATATCTAGTTAGCTTCAATCCAGACACCAAAACCTACTCCGTCTCCGCCAGCCCTTCCCTCTTCACCGTCACCTCAGAAGCTTCTTCCTCCACCCCATTGACCGACTCTCCTCTTTGGAAAGCAGCCTTTCTTTCCTCCCCACGGCTCTTTCATTTAAAGTATAAGTAATGATATATTGCCCCTTACCCGATTCATTGCGAGTCGGGTATTTTATT
>CAKVBK010000013.1 GCA_934725285.1 uncultured Bacteroidales bacterium
CAGTTCGATGAGGTTGAGGTTGTGCCGGGAGTTCATGCCAACGGCCAGCTTTCACTCGGTGAGAACATCGGTGACCACGGTGGACTCAGCATCTCGTTCACTGCGATGCAGAACGCCAACGCCGGCAAGAACATCGGCCTTATCGACGGCTTCACTCCGGAGCAGAGGTTCTATCTTTCGTACGGCGCCATCTGGGCCCAGAACATCACCGACGAGGAGAAAGCCCGTCTGACCATGCTTGATGTCCACTCTCTTGCGGAGAACCGTGTGAACGTGTCCCTGAGGAACTTCCAGACGTTCTTCGACGCTTTCGGAATCAAGGAAGGCGATCCGATGTGGCGTCCTGAGAGTGAAAGGGTGCACATCTGGTAATATTCATAAAGGAATAATTTTTTTGGACGCGTCAAGGTTCATAGCCGGACGCCTCCGTTTCGGGGGGAGGATAGCGATGGTTTCCATCGCTGTCTCTTTCCTCATCATGATTGTCTCCGTCTCGGTGTCCTCTGGATTCCGGAACGAGATCAGGGACGGAATTTCCGACCTTACCGGAGACGTGCAGCTGATGCCGGTGGACATGAACTACATCAGCGAGTCCTCACCGATTTCGGTCAATCAGAGCTTCATGCCTGACATCGAGGCGATTCCTGAGGTGAAGAGTGTCACTCCGGCGGTTTACCGCGCTGGAATCGTCAAGAAAGGGGAGAGCATCCACGGTGTGCTGTTCAAAGGGACTCCAAGAGAGGAATCTGATTCTGTGAAACTGGGAGTCTCGATACCGGCCCGTCTGTCCGACATGCTCGGTCTCAAGGTCGGAGACAAGCTGCTGACCTATTTTGTCGGAGAGAAGGTCAAGGTCCGCAACTTCAACATCACAGGTGTCTATGAGGGCGTTATGGACGGAACGGACAAAATCGTGGTCCTTGCCGACATCGCTGATCTCCAACGGCTTGACGGGTGGACTTCCGATGAGGCTTCCGTTCTGGAACTGACTCTGGCTCCGGGATCCAAGACAGATGCGGGAATGCGGGCTGTCACGGACGAGGTCGGCCATATCGCCTTGCAAAAGGCCGGTGATGATGACGACACTTTGATCGCCACTTCGGTCATCAGCCGTTATCCTCAGATTTTCGATTGGCTGAACCTGATAGACTTCAATGTCCTGTTCATTCTCGTCCTGATGACGATCGTGGCCGGATTCAACATGATTTCCGGCCTTTTGATAATGCTGTTCAGGAACATATCCACAATCGGCACGCTCAAGTCGTTGGGAATGACCGATAAAGCCATCGCCAAAGTGTTCCTTAGGGTGGCATCTGTGATTGTTTTCAAAGGAATGATCGTCGGCAACGGCGTTGCCTTGCTGCTGTGCGGAATCCAGAAATGGACACACGCCATAAAACTGAATCCGGAGAACTATTTCGTGCCGTTTGTCCCTGTGCACCTCAATTTGCCTGCGGTGCTTGCCGCTGACATTCTCTCATGGCTCATCATTATGCTCCTCCTCCTGATTCCTTGCATGTTCATCTCCAGGGTTGACCCGGCTCAGACTGTCAGGGCTCAGTAAAATCCGCTCGACTTCTTCTGCCTCCTCGATCATCACCAACGTAGTGTCGTTTGGCTGAGCCTTGTAGCGTGGCTGAGTGCCACTGAATATGTCATACTGGTTCAGGACAGCCTTGACATAGGCAACCGTCTCTTTGCCTTTGAACTTCCCGTGTCTGACATCCTCCACAAGCAGTATTGAATCCTTGCTCATCTGTGGCAGGACAGTACAGAGACTTTCCCATGTCCCGGTGTCGATTCCCTGCGTGCGGGCTAGATTTATGCAGTCGTAAATGCGTCCCTCTCCGGCATTATAGGCAGCAAGCGTGAATTTCACGAGCTCTTCATCATTGGCCGCTGTGCCCCTGAACTTGTTTTGAAGGCGGGCTATGTATGATGCCCCGGCCTCGATGTTTTCCTTTGGATCAAGAAGGTTCTCGATTTCATAGCGGTCTGCCGTGCGTGGCATCATCTGCATCAACCCTACGGCGCCACGAGGGGATCTTGCCTGGATTCGGAACCTTGACTCACTCCAGATCAGAGCCGCGAACATCTTCCAGTCCCAACCTATCGTTTTCGCGTTCCGCTTGATCAGCGCATCGTAGGGGCTGATGATACCAGAAACTTTCCTCACACCTTTGCGGTAAGGATTGTAACCGTTGAAGTAACGGTCTTGGACGGAAGCATATTCATTTGTCCCTTTGAAATTGTTGAGCCAGCGGATGATTTCCCGCTGCCGTTTCTTGTCCGTCTTGATCACCCAGGCTGCCGGTGCCTCTCCGAGCGGGAAAGACAGGAATTCTTCTGATTCGGGTTTTTGTGCAGACGGAACGGCAAGTATGTCAATGCTGCCAAGTCTGAGCGAGTCCAGGTAGTCGGCGTCCGCATCAGCGAGAAATATCTCCACAGAATCTCTCAAATGATCGGCGAAGCGTTCCGCCATCTCAAAGCAGTAGCCGGTCACGTAGCCTTCGGAAAGCTTGTCTTCCAACTTCAAGGCCACTCTTATGGGACTGCCGCCAAACACATCTCCATCTCCTTTTGAGTTCCTGTTCATTTCGCTGAACGGAATGATCAGAAGTACCAATAGGGTCGGTGTCAGGTACTTGAAGAATTTTTTTGTCACTCGTTTCAGTCCCATAGGCTGGTTCGGTTAGAAGGTGCCGCCGCTGAGACTTCCGCCGCCCGAGCCATTCATGCCACCGAAGCCGCCGCCTCCGCTGGAACTGCCTCCGCCACCGGAGGTGAAACCGGAACCGGCGCTGACGGTCTTGTTGGCGTGGGATTGCAGATAGAAAGGCCAGAATATTCCCAACTTGAGAGCGGTCTGCGTCCTGATGTAGTGGTGGGCGCTGAAGTAGTCAGCCTTGTCCATAGGCCAACCCTTCCCTACATTCTCTATTTTCACGAATATGCAGGCTCTTTTCCACTGGATGTTGACGAACGCATCTATGACAGGTCCGTTGTTGTACTTTTCTTCTTTCTGGTTGTAGAACGCTCCGACCGCGGGATTCCATCCTGGTGAATAGTACTTTGTGTTATACCAGGCCTCGGCTCCGAGCTGCATCTGCATGATGTTTCTCTTTACATTGAGCTGGAGGTACCATCTTGCGTTGACCGCAAGCGTAGGAAGCGGGACAATATCTTGATTTGATGATAGTTGGAACAAAAGCCTGTTGTCCAGATGCAACGGACCGAGCACGAAGTTCTTGTCCAGCGAGGCGCTGAGCACACTCATCGGATTATTGTTCTGGCGGATGACTCCGGTAGAGTCATAGTAAACGTTGCCGGAGAGCAGGGCGTAACCGACCCTCGCCCCCAATCTCCATCTCGGGACGCTGAGCCCTCCTTGGATCTTTGTCGTGGAGATCTTGCCGAAGTCGTTGTCCCACTTGTAGTGGTTCGAGTAATAATGCTGGAAGTAATATTCCGGCTCTTCAAGATTGGTCTCGAAATGCACGTCCAAAGAGACCGGACTCTTCCTTGCCCTTCTGAAAGGGTACAGGTCGAGTCTTGCGTTCGCCTTGACGGACATGTCGTTGATCTGGTCGCCCAAGAACACGTAGTCTCCGGTGGCGTCCCAGTGGATGTAGTTCTTCAACTGTCCTTCCACTCCGGCGTAGACGAATGCCGAGTTCCAGATCTTGTTTGTCGTGCCTTTCAGGAATGTCGGGTCGAACACGCTGAAATTCAGGATTCTGTCACCGATCCCCGCGTTCAGCTTGGAGACGATGGCATTGTCAGACCAAGGCTGGAGCCTGAGGAAAGCCCGGTTTTCCAGCTTCATCACCCTGACAGAGTCGAACGAGGTTGTCGGATGATAGTTGAAGACGTTGTCGTAGAATGACTTGCCGACATCGTCCGTGATCTGGTCCTGGTAGCTTCTACGGAACACGGAATATTCACTGCTGTGTCCTATGAAGGCGGTGGTGATGTTGTTGTCGTCCAGTGTGTCGGCGGCCTCTCTTTCTTCTTTCCTTTGCGCGAGAAGTTCGCCAAGCGATGCGATCATGGAGGAGTCTCCCGAGGCCATAACGCTGTCTTTGAATGCCTTGTCAACCTTTCTGTCCTGAATGTCCCTGATGAATGTGAACGGGATTCTGTATTGTTGGTCAAGGAACAACGTGTTTCTGACGATGGTAGAGGACGCGTTGGACAGATTGACCGGGTACTCCCTTGCGTCCAAGGTCGTGTCGCTGACCATCTTGTTGTCGCTGGTTCCTCCGTTCTCGTTCCGGGACACTTTGTTATGTATGTATCCCGCGTGCATCAAGTACCGCTTTCCAAGATAGTTGACGGAAGCGACGAAAGTCTTGTTGGTCGTCTTTTCGTTCTGCATTATTCCGTTGCCGCCGAACCTGTTGTATTCAAGGGTATAGTTCAGCGCCGGGAATATGTTCTGCGAGGTCAGGATGTGCAGGTTGTCAGACTCTTTCTGCGAATTCGCGAATATGGTTCCGAAGTAGGCGAGCTCCGTGTAAGGGGTCTTCGTGTTGTACATCGGGAGTGTCTTCGCCGAATATGTCCACGCCTCATACGGGTTGTAGAACGACACCCCGTTCTCGCTTGTGCGGTTGAACCAATTGTAGTACTGCATCGCGGATCCGGCGACTCCCAACCACGTGGCGTTCACGTCCTTCCGGTAGAGCGGGTAGTCGTGGAACCAATGGTTGTAGCTGGTGTCCGGCTGCCTGACATCCATCTTGTGGAATTCCCGCTCGTGTGTCCATTGGATAATCCGCTTGTACTGAAGTGAATCCGGCAAGGCGAATGTCTCAAGAACTCTCGGAGTAGCCTCCTTCACACTGTCCCTGTAAGCCTTCAGGCTGTCCTTGACATTCAGGATGCTGTCGGCGAGGTGTTTCTTTATCTTTTCCTTTACTTCGAAGTCATATTTCCTTCTGTCGGTCTTTGAGAGTCCGGCGTACCAAGCGTCGAACGCGGCCTTTTTTCTGATGGCGGAATCAAGGTAGTAGAGCGAATCGACCTTTGGCCAGTCCAGAGAATCGCCCGCCGTCTTCAATGAGTCCACCACAATCCTGTGGGTCAGCGAGTCCAAAATAGCCACGTAGTACTTGTAGCGGAACGGGTCGATGTCCTTGAGGGAATCCGGCGGGAATATGGTGTCCCTTGCTGTCAGGTGCGGTGTGGTGTCGATAGGAGCCAGAAACATTGAAGTGTCTTCCTTTCCGGCCTTGGCATTGCCGATGAACTGGTTCCGGTAGTGTATAGTGTCGGGCTGCAAAGGCCTCTCAGCCGAGACGAATCCGTAACCAGGGTCGCCGGCTAAAGGGCGGTTGCCCATACCGATGGCCTGAAGGGCGATCACGCAGACAACCACCATCGGAAACCATATTCTTTTCAAAAACTCTTTCACTTTCATATTCCCTTAAGGGTACAATCTCACAAAGTTACTGTTTTTCCGATTCTTCCACAAATCCCAAGCCGCAAATGAATATAGGCAGAGTCAAAAAGCAAGTGCGACATTACAGCAAATGAATATAAACTGAGGGTGACTTTCCGGTCACCCTCAGTTTATATTCCACCCTCAGTCGCCTTGCGGCGGCCAGTGAGGTTTCTATTCTGTCCTATTCCGTCATCTTTTGAAGGAAGGTGATCTCCGCCGGATCGTACGGAGTGTGGTCCGGGCGGAAAATGTCGTGGAACCAGATTTCCGGCTCAGGGTCACCGACTTTGTGACCCCAAGGGTAATGGAAATGGCACTTGCCGTTGACAAGGCCCCAGTTGATGGCGCCTACATTGTTCTCCTTCAGGATAGGAAGTACATTAAAGAATGTGTTGCCGTAGTTCCTGGCAAGATATTCCTGGCAGATCATCGGCCGGCCGAAGCGCCGGAGCATCTGAATGTAGGTCTCTGCCTCCTTGGGCTTTGAGTAGCAATGGAATGTGATGATGTCCGAGTTCATGCATGCGTAGGCCACGAGATCCAGTTTTGTCGCCGTTCCGTGGATGCCCGGACGCTGCCACAAAGGAGAGCTGAGCGGCTGGCTCGGACGGACCTCCCATGCCCATTTGTAGACCTCCGGCATGAACTTGCTGACATCACAGCCGTTCTTCATGTTCTCGGGTTCGTTGCACAGACACCAATAAAGGATGCGTTTGTCGTTCTTGTAGGTGCGCAGGATGTCCTGCACGTACTTCTTGAGTTTCGGCCATTGCGCCGGGTCGTCTATGACAGCCTTTCCCGGGCTTGGAATCCAGTTGGAGTTGTGTGCTCCCGGTATCGGCTCCGGCTGCGGCCCGAGCTTGAATGTCTTCTCGTGGTTGCCGCCGTTTGTGAAGAACGTGATGATGAGTTTCATTCCATGTCTGTCAGCTATGCCGAGAAACTGGTCGATCCGTTTCTTGAACCCGTCCTTGTCCGCGTACCACAGCCCTTCGTGGAGGTAGATGCGCATGGTGTTGAACCCTATGCTTTCGGCCAACGCCAACTCGCTGTCGATTATCTCAGGATTGAATGTCTCCGGCTGCCAGAATTCATACTGGTTTATGGCATAGGATGGTACGTAGTTGCAGCCTACCGGCCATTTTTGCGCGGCATACCATTCGTTGGCCTTTTGGACGGACCACTGGCCACCGCGGGCATGGGCCGAGTATGATCCCAGAATCAGAAGAGATGCGGCAAGCGCCGTCAGAATTGTCTTTTTTGTCATAACCTTGAATTATTTGATGTTCCCAAGATAGTAATTCGCCCAGACATTTCCGTTGCGCTCACCGATGGCCTTGCGGAAATATTTCCTGGCCTTGGCATCGCGGCCCAAGCCCTTCCAGGCGATTCCCTGCATATAGTATGCTTTCGTGTTCACGTCCTCCGGATAGTCTCCGTAACCGAAACTCTCGAAGAAACGCTCCACGTGTTTTGTCTCGCAGCCCTTGCCATAGGCGGCCGTCTCCTTGAGAATATTCCTGACATCAGCCTTTGGGTCCAGCTTTTTCATCGCCAATGCCTTTTCGTAGTTGTACATCCCGTCAGCCGGCTTGACCACCACAGCGGCGGCTTTACGGTAATATTCATTGGCCTTGGCCATCTCGCCTGTCTTTTCGTAGGCGAGGGCGATGTTGTAGTAGACTTGGGCGTCGCGGGCGTAGTATTCAAGATGCGCGTAGCCATGGTTCGCCGGGTAGTCGTTCATCATCAGCATGTACTTGAGCGCCTTCTCGTTGTCACCGTTCCTCCATGCTTTCAGGCCGGAGAGCAGGCATGCGTCCACGTAGATGTCATGAAGGTCCTCGATGTGCTCCCTGCGAGAGTAGAAGCGGGTCAGGAGCGGCTCCAGAACCTCCTCATATTCCCCGCAGAGGATTCTCAGCTTGATTGCCTTGGTCTCGGAGTCGTAACGCCTCTCGTAGAGGTCTTCCCGACCGTTGAACATGTCGTACCTCTCCTTCAGAGGGGCGTTCATCAGTTCCATGATCTCGTCACACTCGGCAAGGAAAAGGGCGTTGCGCCCCTTGTCCGCATCGATGGCCTTGCGGTACCATCCCGCGGCTTCACCGAGGTCTTCCTTGTAGAATCTGCAGCCCCAGCCGATGTTCCTGAGGGCCATGGCGAAGTCCGGTCTGATCTGTGCGGCTTTGCTCCACGCATCCATTGCCTTGCCTGGCTGCTTCTGGTAATATAGATCGCCGAGGTAGTACCATGTTTTGGCGCTTTCAGGAATATACTCAAGCGCTTTCTCGTACACCTTCACGGTCTCAAGCCTGAACGGGAACACATAGTCGATGCTGCCGCTTTCGGCCTTGGAGAACCATTCTGCCGCGGTCTTCATGTCCCCGCGCTTGTCTGCGAGGTAGCCGAGGTAATATTCAACCGTAGGGTAGGAACGGATCGTCTCGGCCTCGTTCAGAACCTCTTCCGTGTCAGCGATGAAGCCGTTGTTCATGTAGTACAGCGCCAGTTCCAGGTAGGATTCGCTCACACCTCTCAGAAGTTTTGTGAGCTCGGCCTCGGGTTTCGCACCGATCCTGACCAACTCTCTGGTGGCATAGTAGTTCAAAGGATCAAGGGCGACAACCTCTTCAGCGACCCTCTTCGCGTCCGCCGCTTTCCCTGAATATCTCAGGATGGTCGTCATCAGATTCTTCGCGTCAATGTTCATCCCGTTGTAGTCCACAGCCATACGGGCTTCCTTCATGGCTTTCTCCCGGTCTCCGCACATGTTTGAGATCTGCGCCAGCTGATAGTAGGCCGCTGAGGCATATTCATAATCCCATGCAGCTCTGTAGAGGGTGTCGGTGGCTGCCTCATAATCGCCTTCGGCTTTCAGGACAAGCCCGAGGTTGTACATTGACTCTCCGTCGGCGGGACGGGTGTAGCTTGAGGTCTGGCGCTTCAGCGAGCGGCGGAGATAGTGCATGGCCTTCTCATAGTCACCGTTCATCCTGTGGAATATTCCCATCCGGGTGTTGCATCTCACATCGTCCGGGTCCCGGCGGAGCGCCTCCATAAAGTAGATGTTGGGATTCACGTGGGCTTGATGGAACTGGAGGTTGCGCATTCCGATGTAGTAGAGTTCCTCTATGTTGTCTATGCTCTTCGGATCCGGATCGAGCGGCTTGACCGGCTCAGGCAGCGGCTTGGTGCGGTCGAGCCTGTACGGATGATAGCTGATGAGTTCCTCGTTTTCCTTTGACGTGAGGGTCAGGGTCACTTCCGACGGATCCTTGACATCCTCGGGAGAGACGTTGAAATCATCGGCGAACGGCTTGTCCGGGGATATGCACGTTGTCTTTTCGTACAGGACCTTGCCGTCGGATTTCGTCACCGTGACCTTGGCTCCCTGCCTGATCTGAGTCACGTTGGCGGCTATGTGGATCGCACCGGAAGGGTCGATGTCCATATTCACTGTCGCAAGCTCATTGCCTCTGTTCACGTGGCGCAGATCCCTGATTCCGTACCAGTAGGCGGTGAACTCCTTGGTCTCGTGCGGATTGATCCAGCAGTAGTCCGGCTGATTGTCGGAGTAGGCTCCGGTCATAAGCTCGACGTAGGCTCCGTCGCTGTCGGTGAGCGTCTTGCAATCCCATTCGTGGCCATAGTTCATCGGACCCCATGCCCAGAACTTGCCGCCTTTGTTGATGTTGTGGTCAGCGGCCAGCATCGTCCCGGCGTTCTTGCCGTGGTCGTAGCCTCCGATGAAGTCGTCCTTGAGGTCGTACACGAACACGGAACCGCCGGTCAGCGCCGGAAGGTTCTTCCAGTAGCTGATGTCCTTGCCGGCATAGTCCGGATTCCCGCAATATTCCGCGTCAGCGACAGGCCAACGGAGGAAACTGTTCTTGTGGTGGTAGGTCCCGAAGTCGGTGTTCTCCGGGAATATGATCTGGTAGTTCTCGTTCACGTGCGTGGCCACATTGTTCCAATGGAGCATCGAGTTGCGGTCCTGGGCGTTGTTGAAGAACCGTCCCGTGACCTCGATGTAGGATTTGTCCGGGTGGAGCGTGAGTCCTATCGCCCAGCTCATCCTGTGGCGGTTCTCCACCTCGCCGACCCAGATTGCCTTGCTGCCGTCCCCGTTATCAACAAGCTTGTAGTCAATAGGGTATTGGCTTGTCGCCCTATGGTGGTGGAAGACGTTCCATTCCACGCCTCCGCTGATCCACGCTCCCAGCATACCGACGTTGGCCGGCTTGATGACGTGCTGGCGGTAGAAGATCTCGTAGCCGTTGGTCTTGTCCGTGGCGTAGAGGAGCCGGCCTCCGATGTCAGGAAGGACGCACACTTTCAGATAGTCGTTCTCCAGATACAAAGCCCTGTGTGTCGAGTCAACCTTGACGTTGGTGGGGTTGTCGTTCATCGCGTAAGGATAGACCCCTCGCTTGGCTCTTTGGTAGGCGAAATCCCTTTCGAACAAAGGCGCTCTCTCGGGAGCCTCCACTCTGTAGGTGGGAAGGTCGATTGTGCCTTCCCACATCTTCACCGGCCCGTTCTGGGCCTGGACAGCGGTCGCGGACATAATCCCGACGCATAATGTGACAATGCTCTTTCTTATCATGATATTCAAGTTCGTTTCCTATTTTGTCTCTTTGACGCAACGTACAGGAAGACCGTTTGTGAACGGCATTCCGTCATTGTTCTTCACACTGGCGTTATTGAAATATAATCTGAGACCCTTGCCTCCGACCGGGGCGTTGGTCCAGACCGCTCCGCGGTATTCAAGATATTCCATGCCGTTGGATGCCGCGCTGAGGTAGCCTGATGTGGCGAAGGTGGATTTGGAGGCGCCTCCGTCCGTGATGAAGTCGTAACCGTAGTTGGCGTCGCAGAACGCTTTGTCTTTCTTCCATTCCATGCTGTAGCACATCGGATCGGCCACCCTGTAGCCTTCCGGGCAAGGGTCATAGATCGTCTTCGCTCCCTTTCCGCCTTTCTCGTTGCCTTCCGGGTTGCCCCACAGGCCATCCGGCATTCCAGCCTTGTGCCACGTGGAAGCGTCGAGCAGTCTGGTGTCAGGATGCGACAGTGTGAACCCTATGGTTCCGGTCTCCTCAGTCACCGCGGTGTTCGGGGTCAACTCTACATCAGCGTTCTTGTACTTGTCAGCCGCCGACGGTCTGGCCACAGGAACCGGTCTCGGGAATGGATCTTTCCTTCCCCACTGATAGAAGCAGCCGTAGCTGTTCTGATCCTTGAGCTTGGTGGAAAGAGCCCCGAGATTCCTGTCCATCATCCAGAACTCTCCGGCAGTCTCGTTCCTGTACGGAACATCAGCGGATTCGCTTACCCAGATGTGATATGACCAAAGCACTTTGCCGGCCGCATCGCAGATGGCGACGAGAGCGTTGCCGAGAGTCCCTTTGACCGGGACTTTCAGTTCGTTTCCGGAGATGACTGGTGCCCCCACAATGTCACCGCCGCCGGAGGAGATGGCGTGCTGCCAGACAATCTTAGCCTTGACGGCCGGATTCTTACCCTCGACGGAGATGCCGGTGTGGGTGAAATCGCCCGCGAACGAATAGTATGGCGTGATGTCAAGCATGACTTCTCCGGCTGTGCCTGTCCTGACACAGTTCGCCTTGCCGTAATACACCGTGAGAGGCAAGGGTTTCAGCGGAGTCACGACACCTGGAACGATGCTGATTTCCCCGTCGGCGGATTTCGTGTAGACCATCCCGTCAGTGTCGGTGATCGTGAAAGTGAAGCCTTTGGAGTACTTTCCGGCCGGCAGGAACGCGATGAAGCTCTGTGCCTGGTCGCGATGGCCGCCCGTGCCGATTGAGACACCGTTCTCGAAGTTCAGCGTCACGGCGTTCTGTCCTCCTGTCAATGAATATGTCCCGTCAACAAGACTCACTTTGCCATTTCCTGTAAGCGACTCTCCTCCGTTGGCCTTGATCCCGATCGACTTGATCATTATTCCGGCGTCCTGCCAGTCGGCGATCCTGAATCTCATTCCTCCGCAAAGGTTGGAGAACACCAGTTTCTTTCCGTTTGAGACCGCGACCATCGGAACCTTTGAGATGTCGGCTGTCGGATCCAATGCTGATGAATATGCCTGTGTCGCAAGGCCTCCGAAATCAATGTCTAGGCTCTCGGCGGACAGCTCCGAGCCATTGGCGGCGGCCACGGGATAGACGGCGTACAGCTTGTCTCCCGAGACGGACTCTCCTTCCGGGTTGAACGCTCCGGAAGTCTCTTGGTCGGCATCCGTGGAATATCTCAGTCCGCGCGGACAGGCGGCGCTGTAAACCATAATCTCGTCTCCAGAGTTCCACACCACGTTCTGTGACATGTCTATGCCTGTCTTTGTCACCGGAAGCACGGCCGTCAGGGTTCCGTTGGCATATTCATTTTCCGGCTTTTCATGAAACTCCTTGGCGCATGACGCCAGCGCCAGAACCGATGCCGCGGCGAATGAAAGATGATGAATATTTCTGCTCATGATGATTCCTTGTTGATTGTTTTTTACTTCCACGGGTCTGTCTCCTCTCCTTCGCTCCATTTAGGACCGTCGGAATTGAACTCTCCCTGATCAGGATCCGGAACCGGAGCCGGCTCGGACGCAGGCTTGAGTTCAATCGGAATCCACTTCGCATAGTTCTTTGCGGTCAGACCGAAGAATGTGTCGTCTCCGGCCTCGTCCTTGACAACGGCGTTGAAAAGAATCTTGTCGTTGACGGCATTAAGGAACGAGCGAGGTATCGAGAACTCGATGGTCATCCCGTCGTCCTCAGACTCGGTGTCAAGTGTGCCGAGAATGCATCCCGCGACCTTTACATTGGCGTTGGAGCACACTATCTTTCCTGAGTTGAGGGAGAAGTCAAGCGTGACCGGAACACCGGTACCGTCACCGCTTTGCATCATCACCGTGCAGCCGTCCTTCGAGGTGAGGGAAGCGTCTTTGCGTTCGATCATTCCGTAAAGGTTGTCATTGTCATAGGAGAACCTGAAAACGGTTCCGGTCTTGCTTTCGCTTCCGATGAACAGTGCGTCGTCCACATCCTTCCAGTCATCGCTGCTTCCGTCAACCTTCGGTGTGAAGGCGGCCGCGTTGATCCTGTGGTTCAGGACGAACTTGGCTATGTTGATCCTGGACCGTGAGACTTGCTGCCCGTCCACGGTCTCGGACCAGCAGGTTGGGAAGACCCCGATGACAGTGTGGTCGTCAATGATCTCAAGCGAACCCCAGAATCCCTTCTCGAATGTCGGCATAGGACTGCCGAACTTGTCGGCGAGAGCGTTTCCGATTCTGATGTTGAACACCTTGCTGATCCCGCTTGAGAGCATGGTCTCTCCCGAACGGAACTGCCTGAGGTAAGGAGCCGCCTCGTTGAGGTAAAGGTTGGACTTTCTGTCCGCCGGACCCTCATCCTCTCCGGTCAACGCTCCTGAAGCCCAGTTGTCGCCGCTGTAGGCCATCGAGAGATGGTATTTGTCTTCGGAAGTGCCGGTCCTTCCGAATCTGGACTCGATCGCCACGGCGATTCTGTCCTTGCCGTTCAACTGTATGGCGACAGGCATCTGGTCTGTGAATATGGTCTTTCCGGACCCGTCTGTGGCCACTCCGGCCTTCTGGCGGATAATCTTCCCGACCGATGTCCATGTCTTGCCGTTGTCGTTCGAGCGCAGCAGAGCGGTACCTGAGTCTCCGGTGTTGGGATCGGAACTCGTGAAATACACGTGGATCTCACCGTTTGAAAGCTGGAGTGCCGACGGCTCCCAGGTCGTTCCACGGTAGATCACCTGCGGTTCGCTCCATGTCCGGCCGTTGTCGGAGGACCGGCGCATCATTATGCCGTTGTTGAGGTTGTTCAGCCTGAACCCTTTGTTGAGACGGAACGCGGCGAATGCCAGCACGTCGCCGTTGGACAGCACTATGGCATCGGCGGAAGAGAACAGCACACGATCCTTGACCTGGCTCTCGTACTGGTTCATGTCGGTTTTCGCGAACAGTTGCGCCGGAGCCTCGGTCCATGATGTAAGGTTCACGCTTCTCGCGAAGTACACGTCGTGGGCGGCGTTGTTCTGCTGGTAGATGAGGATGTACGACCCGTCCGCGAGTCTCTTGATTCTCGGGTACAACGGATAGGCGGGTGTGACTTTCGGCTTTTCCAAAGTCACAATGGAACTGTAATCCATCTCAAGGACGCTGCTCTGCCAGGTGGCGGCGTGCGAGTTGAGGTAGCCTTTGTCTTGGTTGAGGTCGTAAATGGATGTTATCTCGCTGGTCACAGGCTTTTCCTCATCCTCTCCTTTGCCTGGGCGCGGATTCGGGTTGTCGTCCGCTGATGTCGCCGTGCATGATACGGCGACAGCGAACGCCAGCGCGCACAAAAATCTGTAGCTATTGTTCATATCCTTAAATATTCATTGATTCATCAATATCCCGGGTTCTGGTCCTTTGCCGGATCCATCGCGGTGTTGTAGTTGAACTCGTCGGTAGGGATCGGCCACCAGAACGCGGCCTCCTTGACATCAGAGACGGAGGCCACCTTGCCGGCTCTCACGGCATATTCGGCGAGAAGTCCGCAGCGCTTGAGGTCGCAGTACCTCTTCGCCTCGAAGCATGTCTCGTAGCCTCTTTCCTGAAGCAACATGTCCATGAACTTCTCATTGTCAGGGTAATCCGAGAGGCTCCGGTCTGTGGACTGCGCTTTCTTCGGATTCATCCCGTAGGCGCGGCGGCGCACCATATTCACATATTCCATAGCCTCGGCGTTCGGCTTGCCGTCCCTTCTGCAGATCGCCTCGGCACAGTAGAGCAGCACATCGGCGAACCTGTAGACAGGCCAGTCATTGGCGCAGGCGGTGGCGTTCTCATAGTCGCGGTACTTCAGGCAGATCATCCCGGTCTTGGTCATCGCGTTGAGGGCACCGTTGCCGGTCTGTGCCCAAAGTGACCATTGGTAGCGGAAGTCATTCTTGTCCCACGCCGCGACGAACTTGTTGTTGGCGTAGTCCGAATATATTCCCACGGCTCCTGTGGCGTACACAGGGTTCGGATTGCAAAGGAACATCCACTGGAACTTGGCGGTCACATCCCTGTTGAACTTGATGTAGAAGACCTCCTCCGGAGTTCCTGTCGCGGACACCCCATAGACTTTCGAGAAGTCGTCGGCTGTGGAGAGCGTGACGAGGGAATATCTTCCCGAAGAGATCACCTCACCGAACGCCTCGGCGGCCTCGGACCACTTCTCAAGGTACATCAAGGCCTCGCCTTTCAGGGTCAACGCTGAATATCTTGTCGGATGCCCTGCCGCCGACACGCTTTCAGGAAGGTTCTGAGCGGCGTAGGTGGCTTCGTCCACGACGTATTGCCAGATGGTCTCGGCGGGTGTCCTCGACTTGTTGAAATCCGACATGTTGCTCTCGTCAAAGAACGGAACCGCTCCCCAGTATCTCACGAGGAATGAATATGCGAACGCCCTGAGGTAGCGCACTTCCCCGGTCAGATGCTTGTAGTCGGTCTGGCTGAGATCGGCCCCGTCGATCTGTGACATGATCTCGTTGCAGAAACGGATGGCCCGGTAAAGCACCGCCCAGCTGTCCTTCACGAATGTCTGCCCGTTGGTGGTGAGGCCGGTCTCGTAGGACGTGTTGTAGTTGCCTCTTCCATAGGCGTAGTCGGACATGGCTTCAGGAATCACACTCAGGTAGCGGCCGAAGGCTGCGTCTCTCTCAAACTGTCCGTAGATGGAATTGATGACACTCTGCACTTCTTCGGCGTTTCTCATGTATGTCGTAGCGTCGATCTTCTTCGGATGTTCGTCCAGGAACTTCCAGTCCTCACAGGAAGTCATCGAGAGAACGGCCAGAACTGTGGCCAACATCTTTAATATATTGTTTTTCATCTTGATGTCTGATTTTGGTTGTTGTCTAGAAAGTCAGTCTGCATCCCAATGTGAGTGTTCTGGCTATAGGGTAGCAAGAATCGTCCACACCCTGCGTGAGAGACGAGCCGCCTCCCTTGGCGTTCACGTCAGGATTCCAGAGAGGGTAGGAAGTGAAGGTGACGAGGTTCTGTCCGCTGACATAGACCTTCGCCTTCTTCAGAAAACCGCCCTTGCAAGGAATGGCATAGCTGAGCTCGACATTCTTCAGCCTCAGGTAAGTGGCGTCGTACACAAACCTGTCTGACAGCTTGAGGTTAAGATTGGAGATGAGGTTCGGGTACTTCGCATCGGTCTTGTCCGGAGTCCAGTGGTTGTAGTAGACATCCTTCAGAGCATTGCCGTTGTTGGCATAGTCATAGGCGATGGACGCCATTGTCAGGGAATAAATGTCACCGCCGAACGAACCTTGGAAGAAAGCGCTGAGCGTGAATCCTTTCCAACTTACGGACGTGTTGAAGTTCAGAAGGAAGTCAGGATTAGGATCGCCGATTACCCTCTTGTCCTTCGTGGTGATGGATCCGTCCTCGTCCAAGTCCTTGTAGGTCAGCTGTCCCTTGTCGTCGTAACCGTCCTCGACGTAGCCGTAGAAGAGGTACATCCGCTCGCCCTCCCTCATGATGTTGAGCTGGTCGCTGATGATGGTGTTGGAAATCTTGCTCCCGAAGATGTCCTTCCCGTCGGCGAGTTTGAGAATCTTGCTTCTGTTAAGTGAGAAGTTCACCCCGAAGTCCCATCTCACCGACCTGTCGATAAGTCTTGCGTCGGCCTGGAGCTCAACTCCGGAGTTCCGGATCGAGCCGATGTTCCGGAGGGCGGTCGTGTAACCGCTTGAACGAGGCATCTCGACATCGTTGAGAAGATCGTAGGTCTTTTTGTGATAGTAGTCAGCGGTGATTCTCAGCCTGTCGTGGAAGACCGAGAGATCGAATCCGGTGTTGAGCTGGGCCGTCGTCTCCCACCTGAGGTCTCCGAGATAGGTGTCTTTGGGGGCGTAACCGACTGTGGTCTGCTTGTCAAACACCACATTGACGCTTTCCAGGGTGTTCTGCGTGGAGTACGGAGAGATGGCGGTGCTTCCTGTCACGCCGTATCCGACCCTGAACTTGAGCTCGGACAGCCAGTCCACATTTCTCAGGAAGTCCTCCTGCGAGGCTCTCCAAGCGAAAGCGGCTGAAGGGAAATATCCCCATTTGTTGCCTCTGCTGTAACGTGATGAGCCGTCAGCGCGGAAGTTCACCGTCAGAAGATAACGGTTGTCGTAATTGTAGTTCAGCCTGCCGAGGAACGAGAGCAGTTTCCAGTCTGAGTAGCCGGATGTAGGCAGACCTTTCGTGTCAGCCGCGTCGAGGTCGAAAGACTCCACGACATCGCTGAGGAAGCCTCTTGCGGTGCCCGTTGATGTGCTCTTTGTGATGTCTTGCTCGTAGGTAACGCCACCCATCACGTTGATGTTGTGCTTCCCGAAGGATTTGTCGTAGGTGATGATTCCGTTTCCGGAAAGATCCATTGTGTCACCGAAGGAGATGGATGCCTCACCGACTGAATTAGGGTATTTCTTTGTCTTGAAGTAGTCTTTCCGGCTCAGCCCGTTGCGCACGTTTCCGGTCAACTGGATCGAGAGTCCACTGACAGGCCTGATGGTGATTCCGGCGTTGGCCACTATCCTGTTGGCGCGCCACCTGTTGGTCACTTCGTAGAGGTAGGCCACCGGGTTCATCCCTCCGGCCGGTTGGGAGACAAAGTCATTCCACGTGCCGTCATCGTAGTGTGGTGTGGCGAGAGGGGAGGTCTTGAACGTGCTTACGATCGCCGATGTTCCCCCTCCCTGCGAATTCATCTGGTCGTGTATGGTGTAGCTATAGATGATGTTCGCACTGGTTGAGACGTATTTGGAGATGTTGTAGTTCAGCTTGGCGTTTATGGAGGCTCTTTGGTAGCCGCTCCGCTTCACGATGCCGTCCTGCCTGAACCAGGACGCTCCCACGATGGACTGCATCTTGTCGTTACCGCCTGAAACACTGACTGAATGGTCGGTGATCAGCGCCGGACGGGTGATCTCCTCCTGCCAGTTCGTGCTCCACTGGTTGGCCGCGATCTGCTCCGGGGTGAACACTGCCGGATTGCCCTGAATCGCAGCCTTGTCGTTCAGATAGTGCATGTATTCATCCCCGCTGAGCATCTCCAGCGTCTTGGTCAGTGTCTGCACACCGGCACTTCCGTTGTACTCTACGTGAAGGTCTCCTTGTTTGGCTCGTTTTGTCGTCACGATGACGACTCCGTTGGCGCCTCTGGAACCGTAGATGGCGGTGGCCGAGGCATCCTTCAGGATCTCCACGGACTCGATGTCCGAGGTGTTGATCATGTTGATGTCGCCCGGGAATCCGTCAATGATCCACAGCGGGTCGTTGCTCCCCTTGATGGAATTGGCTCCCCGGATTCTCACCTGCATCCCCGCTCCCGGCTGCCCGTTGAGCTGGGAGATCTCCACGCCGGCTACCCTGCCTTGAAGGGCGTTTGCCACTGAAAGTGTGGAATATTCATTGATCACTTCGCCTTTGACCTGCGCGATGGCTCCGGAAAGGTCTTTCTTCCTTTGGGTTCCGTAGCCGACCACGACGGTCTCGTCAAGCAGTTGGGATGAACTTTTCATCCTGACCGTGATTTCAGCTTTGCCGTTCCAGACGACTTCCGCGTCATCATAGCCGAGGCATGAGACGACCAGGACGGCTTTCTCCGGAACCGATGTCATCGTGCAGACACCCTTGTTGTCCACCGCCTGCCCGTTGGCCGTCCCCTTGACAAGGACAGCCGCCCCGGGAAGCGGGCCGAGCTCGTCCACGACTTTCACCCGGCAGGTCCCCTTGCCCTGTCCGGACGCCGTGAACTGAAATGAAAACAGTCCAAGCGCAAGAGCGGTCAAGCCCAGCGCCCGGCTGAATTTTCCAAAGATTCTAAACATTGTCTGAATATTTTAGTGTGTACTAATTTGGTGCCCCAAATGTAGCCTATAATATCAAGACGTGAGAGAATGCCGAGGATCTATGGTTAGTTTATTTCATCTTTTGGCGAGTTCGTTTCACATTTGGAGGCATATTCGGCCGGAAGGCAGCCGTAAGCTTCCTTGAAGCATCTGGAGAAATACGACGGTGATCGGAAGCCCACGGCATAGCAGACCTCGTTCACCCGGTGCTTCCCGCCGGAGAGCATCCCGGCAGCGGCCGCCAGTCTTCTCGAGCGGAGATATTCCACAGGACTGGTGCCGAGCAAGCCTTTGATCTTCCTCGTGAGCGAGCTCCGGCTCATGAATAGCGCTTCCTCAAGGTTCTGGACAGTGAAGGAAGGGTCACCCATCCTTTCATTGATCTCCTTGTTGAGCCTGTTAAGAAACTCGGCGTCCCTTTCCACCAGATTGAAAGATTTCGCGTCGGTGGAAGGAGCGCTCTCCTGCCAGACCTCCTTGAGTCTCCGGCGTTTCTCCATGACGCTTTTGACGCAGGCCTCAAGGTAGTCAAGAGTGAACGGCTTCTCGATGTAGAGCGCCGCTCCACGTTCCATGCACTTGATCTTTGTGCTCTCCGAAGAGATGGCGGACAAAACTATTATAGGAATATGCGAGGTCTCGAAATCCGAGCTTACCTTCTCGCACAGCTCGACTCCGCTCATTCCTTGAAGCGCTATGTCTGTCAGGATCAGATCGACCTTGTTGCTCTTAAGCAGTTCCATCGCCTTTTCCGCGGAAGAACTGGCCAGAATCCTGTAGTCTGCCTTAAGCTTCCGTTTCAGGTAGGTCAGCAAATCGTTGTTGTCCTCCACCAGCAGCAAAAGAGGCTGGCTCGTCGTGTTCGTTTTGAGGTTCTCATGTTCGGGAGTCGCGACGTTTTCGGCGGCGGTCCTTATCGGCAGCCTAAGGACAAACTCTGTCTTGTCATTGTCCGAAAGGGTCAGCGAACCTCCGTGCAGCTCGGCCAGAGTCCTTGCCAGCGGAAGCCCGATCCCGAAGCTTTGGGAATATTCCGCCCTTTCGTTGCTGAACTGTATGAATGGCTTGAATATCTCGGCGCGCCTGGCCTGCGGAATAGGCGGCCCGTCGTTCCGGAAAGAGACAACCACGTTGTCTCCGTCAATGCCGGCGTTGATGTCGATGAATGACTCGGCGTATTTGATCGCATTGTGGATCAGGTTGTTGAGTATCTTGGTGAGCGCCTTGTCATCAGCGGCGGCCATGATATGGTCGGGATTGTGGACGAACTTCAGCCTGAGGTTCCGGTCTTTGGCCGCCTCCGAAAAATTGTAGCACGTGTAGTTTATCCTGTCCACGATGTCGATGTTCCTGCAGTCCAGGACATAGCCGTGCTGCTCGACCTTGACGAAATCCAGAAGCTCTCGGACAAGTTTGTCAAGATAGTCCGTGCTGTTGCGTATTATCATGAGATCATCCGACACCGTCGCGGACTTTTCGGAGGAAATTATGTTCTGAAGCGGGGTCCGGATGAGCGTCAGAGGTGTCTTGATCTCGTGGATCACATTCGAGAAGAATGTCATCTTTTCTTCCAGAAGTTCTTTCTCTCGTTTCTGTTCGTTTTCCTCCTGAAGCTTCCTGTGCCTGGCCTCCTGCTTTCTGATGATCAGAAGGATGACCGCCGCGGCGGCCAGAACCACGGACAGCGCGATTATGAAAATTCCTTCACCAGACAGCCAGAACGGCGGGCGGAGCTCGATCAGAATGTCATTGTGTGCTGTGACTGCCTCACCTGAAGAGTCGCTTGTGGCTGCCTGGAATGAGTATTTCCCTGCCGGGATATTATAGTAGAAAACCTCCATCCCGGCGGAGATGTCCCTCCATTGGTCTTCATAGCCTTTAAGTCTGCACAGAATCCGGTCTCCGGTCAGAAAATCGGAGGACGGTACGGCGAACTTGAATCCGAACGAATTGTCTCCCGGCTTGAGCCTCACCGCTTTGGCCACATCTATGTTCTCGCTGACCGCTTCGCTCTTGGACGGCACCACAACCCGGTCTCCGATGACCAGATCCGTGATGGCGACATCCGGATTTCCACCTCTTGTCTGGAAGTCAGACGGATCGAACATGATGAACCCGTCTGTGGATCCGAACAGAATTTTCCCGTCGTCCAGTGTTATGCTGGACTTGTTCAGAACATCGTCCACAAGTCCCGACGCACAGTTGAAAATCTTCAGCGATCCGTTTTTGTCGTTGTATTTCATCAAACCCTTGTCAGAGCCGAGCCAGAGGTTTCCATAGGAGTCTGACTGAGCGGAGAAGAAGATCTCTGTGGGCAGTGTGGCGATGTTTCCCTTGTTGTAGGATTTGAATCCTCCGGAGACGGAGTCGTGTCTGAAGAAGCCTGAGCTGAATCCGATCGCCCAGACTCCGCCGTCCTTGTCAATGCACATAGAGGAAACCATTTCGGAAACTTCGCCTTCGTGCCAATGGCCGGTGACCTTGCCGCTGAACCTGTCGTAGGAATAGACACCCTGGCTGTAGGAAGCCACCCAGATTGTGCCGTCCTTGTCTTCCACCATATATTCGATTGCCCTGTCACCAAGACACTCCACCTTGTCGAACCGGTCGCCGGAACGGTCATATTCCATCACTCCAACTGAAGTGCACAGGAATATCTTCCCATCGGAGGATCTGAATATGTAGAGCACGCGGTTGTCTATGTCCATGTCTGACACCTGAAAATGTGGATATGACCTTACCTTGCCGGTCCTTGTGTCGAGCCGGCATATCCCTTTGTGGTAGCCTATCCACAAGTGGATGCCGTCGGCGCACAGTGCGTTTATCCGTTCAGGCAGCTCCTTGACTCCGCGGCATGTCCTCAATATTCCGGTGGCGGGGTCGAACGTCAGCAGGCCGCTGCCTTTTGTGGCCACCCAGACTGTACCGCTTCCGTCCTGGGCGAAACTGCACACGGTGCTGCCTTTAAGTGAAGTGCCGTCACCGGTCATGTAGAACTTCCGGAACATGTCTTGGTCCGGGTTATGGTAGTCCACACCTTGCGAGACGGTTCCGACGAACATGCTGCCGTCAGAAGTCGGCAGCGCCACCGTGGTATAGTCCTCGGACAGAGAGAATCGGTCTGAGCCGTCGTGTCTTAAAATGTCGATGCTTCTGTCCTCAGCATTGTACCTGACCAGCCCTGATGTAGTGGGCATCCACAGGATATTCCCGCTTCCTGACAGCCCGACGGGTCTGGAGTCAGCCGGCAAGGTCACAAGAACCGACACTTCGCCTGTCCTGATGTTGAACTCGCACAGTCCGTGACGTTTGCTGGCAATGAACATCACGCTGTTGGATTTCTCGCTGAGCGCTATACCTTCGATGTCATCCTTTCCGAAATACCCGGGCTTCCCGGAAGTCTCCATCCTTTTCGTCGCGCCTCTCCCATCAATCTGATAGATGTCATCGCAATAAACGGCCGCATACATCCTGTCGTTCCGGTCGATGGCGATCCTGTAGATGTCACGTATGATATCTCCCTCCGGATTCCTCACGTCGATCCTGCTGATCACGTCTTTGGATGGATCGTAGCGGAACAGTCCTTGAGCGCGGGCGCCGATCCATGAGACACCTTTTGAGTCTTTGCGGATATCATAAACCCTGTCGTCAAGGATTTCCGCTCCATCTGGTTGCCGGAAAGAGTCCTTGCGGTAGTCATAGATGACGATTCCGTTGTCTGTGCCGATCAGGATATTCCCCGCCGAGTCCTCCGCGAGGGCGTTGATGTAGTCGGACGAGACTCCGAGTTCCTGTCTGCCGTAGCTCTTCACCCTCGTACCGTCATAGCGGTTCAACCCTTTGTATGTTCCGATCCAGATGTAGCCCCTGCTGTCCTGCATCATACATTTGACCGCATTGTAGGACAGGCCCTCCTTTGATGTCAGACAGGTGAACTTGTAGGAACCGTCAATGGCGAAAGCATCGTGCCTCAATGTTATGAATATGGTCGCGGCGATGGCGAGAACAATTGCGGAATGTGGTTTCATACCACAAACATAGGAAACAATTCAGAAAAACTAATGGACCCTTCTCGTCAAAAGATGCAACATAGTCGGCAATTTCTGAATATGCCCGCACCGGGGCCAAGCGTGTATGCTGTGCGAATGTTGCTGAAATGCAGTTTTTTGACTATCTTTATACCATTGTTTGAATAAAGGACCAGTACAAAAGGTGAGCGCTTATGAAGAAGAAGCCTTGGATATATGACACCGACCCGTACCTGAGGCCGTTCCGGGAGGCGATAGAGGCACGGCACAAGAGGATTGTGGACGCGGCCGGGAAGATTACCGGATCAGGAATCGAGGGGCTTGCCTCCAGTGTCAACAACCATCTTTACTACGGGCTGCACAAGTGCGCGGACGGCTCATGGGTGATTCGTGAATGGGCTCCGAACGCCAGCCGGATCTATCTCATAGGAGAGTTCAACAACTGGAGACGCACATCGGCTTACGAGTTCAAGCCGGCGGGGAACGGCAATTGGGAGCTGAGGCTTGACTCTATGTTCCTCAGCCACGGAGATCTGTACAAGCTGTTCATCGAATGGCCCGGGGGAGGCGGCGAGAGGATACCGGCCTATTGCACCAGACTGGTGCAGGATGACGAGACGAAGGTGTTCTGCGCCCAGGTTTGGGATCCCGCGCGGACATATTCGTGGAAGAACGACAGGGTGCTGAGACGGCCTCACCCCCTCATCTACGAGTGTCACATCGGGATGAGTTCGGAGGAGCGCAAGGTCTCTACATTCGGCGAGTTCCGGGAGAATGTGCTGCCGAGAGTGAAGAGGCTGGGCTACGACACGATCCAGATAATGGCTCTTCAGGAGCATCCGTACTACGGCTCGTTCGGCTATCAGGTGTCGAACTTCTTCGCGCTGAGCTCGCGTTTCGGCACGCCGGAGGAGTTCAAGGAACTGGTGGACACCGCGCACGGAATGGGAATCGCCGTGGTGATGGACATCGTACACTCGCACAGCTGCAGCAATGAGAATGAGGGACTCGGCATGTTCGATGGCCGCGATGACCTCTATTTCTACAAAGGCCCGCAGGGGCGTCATCCGGCATGGGGCTCCCGCTGCTTCGACTACGGGAAGGACGAGGTCGTGCGTTTTCTCCTTAGCAACTGCAAGTTCTGGATGGAGGAATATCATCTCGACGGTTTCCGTTTCGACGGTGTGACGAGCATGATTTATTGGGACCACGGGCTGGGAAAGGATTTCAACGGCTATGGGCCGTACTTTGATGCCGGTGTCGATGAGAACGCTGTCTCCTACCTTGGCTTGGCCAACCTGCTGATCCGTCAGATCAATCCGGAGGCGGTCACGATAGCCGAGGATGTGAGCGGAATGGCCGGCCTGGCGGCTCCGTTTGATGCAGGCGGGGTCGGTTTCGGTTTCCGTATGGCGATGGGGATCGCCGACCACTGGATCAAGTGGATAAAGGAGAAGAAGGACGAGGAGTGGAGTCCGGGTGAGATCTGGTACGAGCTGACCAACAAGCGCGCCGACGAAAAGACCATCAGCTACGCGGAATGTCATGATCAGGCCCTTGTTGGGGACAAAACCTTGATATTCAGGCTTCTCGACAAGGAAATGTACTTTTCCATGAATATGGACTCGAAGAATCCTGTTGTGGATCGTGGAATAGCCCTGCACAAGCTGATTCGTCTTGTGACTCTCGGAACTGCCGGGGACGGGTACCTCAACTTCATGGGCAACGAGTTCGGCCATCCCGAATGGATAGATTTCCCGAGGGAGGGGAACGGATGGAGCTACGAGCACGCCCGCCGTATGTGGTCGCTTGCCGACAACGGATTGCTGAGGTACCACTGTCTTGAAAACTTTGACAAGGCGATGATCCATCTTGTAAAACGATACGGCGCGCTTGCGTCAAGACCTGAGCTCCTTCGGGCCGATGAAGAAAAGAAAATCTTGATATTCAGGCGGAAAAACCTTATCTTTGCGCTGAATTTCAATCCTGTAGGGTCGTTCGCCGGCTATGCGTTTCCGGCTCCGTCCGGACGTTATGTGAAAATTCTGGACTCAGACGCCAAGGAATTCGACGGATTCGCCAGGCTCGAAAACGACGGGGATCATGTGACGGTCGACGGCTGTCTGAGCCTCTATCTTCCGAGCCGTTGCGCTCTTGTGTTGATTGAAAGGAATGGCAAAAAATAAATTTTAACCGATATATGGCTTTTTTGAAGTTCAACAAGTCCGAGTTGGTCAACCTCTCATATTCGCTGAAGAGGGAGATCATCTGTGCCAACAAGACAGGCGCCTACTGCAACACTTCCATAGTGACTTGCAACACAAGACGCTATCATGGCCTGCTTGCAGTGCCGGTTGACGCTTTCGGAGGCAGGACGCACCTGCTCTTGTCCTCTTTGGACGAAAGCCTCATCCTTAACGGAAAACAGTTCAATCTGGGTATCCACTGCTACGGTAATGTCTATGAGCCGCGCGGCCACAAGTACATCATCGATTTCGAGGCTGACCCTGTCCCTAAAATCACCTATAAGGTCGGGGAGATCGTGTTCACGAAGAGCATACTGCTCGTGCCGGATTCCGATCAGGTCATGATCCGTTTCGATCTGGTTCACGCTCCGGCGAAGGTAAGGCTGCTTCTTACCCCGTTCCTGGCTTTCCGTGACATCCATGCGCTGACGGAGGAGAATCCGAACGCCATGACCGAGGGCTGGGAGATCCCTAACGGTATGGCGTTCAACCTCTACGAGGGCTTCCCGGACCTGGACATGCAGTTCAACACGAAAGATGTCACTTTCGTGACAGCTCCATGCTGGTACAAAGGAGTGACATATTCCGACGAGTATCGCCGCGGGTTCGCATGCAAGGAGGATCTCTACGTTCCAGGACATTTCGAGACCGAGATGAAACCCGGTGATGCGGTCGTGTTCTCCGCTTCCGTGGATCTGGCCACTCCGTCCGGACTCAAGAGAAAATTTGACTCCTATGTGTCCAAGGCCGCGAAGATCACCACCTACCATGAACAACTTGTGCACTGCGCCGACCTGCTGAAGCAGGACCGAGGCGGTCACAAGATGATAACGGCGGGATTCTCATGGCTTTACACCGGACTGTTGAGGGAAACTCTGGAGGCTCTTCCGGGACTTACCCTCTACGCCAATGGGGACAAGGCCGAGTTCGAAGAGATTCTCGACAACCTGATCTCCGACAACCAGGAGCGTCTTTTCCACAGGACCACACAGGTCGAGGCGCCCCTCAGGCTGGCATATGCCCTTGATCGCTATATTGAGTTCGGAGCCGATCCAAAGGCTGTCTGGAAGAAGTACGGTCCAGTGGTCAAAGGCATCCTTGAAAGTTACCTGCCTGGCAAACGGGTCGAAGTCGCGATGCAGCCGAACGGGCTCCTCTGGGCGCAGCTTGACCATTGGGCTCTCTCTTGGATGAACACTTATGTGAACGGCAATCCAGTGACTGAAAGGGCTGGCTATCAAGTGGAGACGAACGCCTTGTGGTTTCAGTCAATTCTCTTCGCGGTGACTATGGAACGGAAATATTCACCTTCTGACAGCGCTTTCCTGAAGGAATGGTCTCACATTCTGGATCTTGTCCGCGCGAATTTCCAGAACACTTTCTGGAATGCCCGCTCCGGCTATCTCGCCGACTATGTGGACAATGCCGGACAGCACCTTGAGGTCCGTCCGAACATGCTCTACGCCCTTGTGGGTGAGGATATTCCTGTTGAACCTGAGGTCGCTCGAAGGGTGTTGCAGGTGATTGACAATGAACTCGTGACGAGAAGGGGGATACGCACGCTTTCCCCGCGTCACTCTGAATATAAGGGCGTCTATGAGGGCTCGCAGACAGACAGGGATCTGGCCTACTACAACGGCTGTTGCCTTACGTCACTGCTTGGCCCTTACTGCGAGGTCTGCTTCAAGATGAAGGGACCGGCTTTCCTGAACAAGGCCCAGTGGCTCGTCAACGGCTTCTATGAGGATCTTAACAAGCACGGTGTCGGAGCGTTCTCTGAGCTCTACGATGGAGACCCGCCTCATGAGCCTCACGGAGCGATCTCATCGGCTCTGAGCACGGCGGCTTTGCTGGAGGTGGAATACCTTAAGAACAAATACAAGGAGGAGTAGGAATATGAGAGTTTTGATGTTTGGATGGGAATTTCCTCCCCACATCGCCGGAGGACTCGGCACGGCTTGTTACGGAATCGTCAAAGGTTTGGCCTACAACGGGGTCCAGACTCTTTTCGTGATGCCGTCCGCTTCCGGAGACGAGGACCAGAGCGCGGCGAAGATCATCAACGCCAGCGATGTCCCTGTGGAGTCTGTAGGCTCGACTGTCGATGAGTTCCTGGACAAAGTGAAGTTCGTGCGCATCGGTTCGAACATGATCCCGTACGTTGATCCTGAGGAGTTTCACGAGATGGTGGAGTCCGAGCGAAGGCTTCAGAGCGAGAATCTGTCAAAGTGCATCGGCTCGAAGTTCCGTTTTTCCGGCCGTTATGGCTCCAACCTGATGGAGGAGGTCGCCCACTATGCGATGGTCGGCGGCACGATAGCGATGGAGCACAAGGATGAGTTCGACATCATCCACGCCCATGACTGGCTGACCTATCTGGCTGGAATCGCCGCCAAGGAACTGACCGGCAAGCCGCTGGTCGTTCATGTCCATGCCACGTCGTTCGACCGTGGGACTGAGGACCAGATTGACAGCCGTGTCTATGACATCGAGAAGAGAGGCATGATGGCGGCCGACAAGG
>CAKVBK010000014.1 GCA_934725285.1 uncultured Bacteroidales bacterium
AATTTTTTCAATTTTATAACAAATGGATATTCAAGTAGTTGCAGAGGCGGGATTTTTAGGCTGTCAAAGTCAGGAAAAGCACGGAAAACGTTTCCCATGAGTGTAAGATACACTCTTGAGTATCAAAATAAGCCAAAATTGCTACCGAAGAGATAAAGCGCAAGCCTAAAGTGCATAGTAAGCATCACCAGTTGTTCCAGAAATATCTTTCCCCACGCGTCGCCTTCCATAGACAACAACATACTCCTATTTTCCGGAATCAAACAAATTAAAACAGCTTCTTACAACTATAGCTTTACTTGCAAATATAACTATCAATAATAATCAAACGTTTATAGATAAGGCAAAAAATCCGGGCGCCCTTGGCGAGGCGCCCGGATCTTATCCTATTCTCTAATCACTAATGTGACAAAGAGAATATTTTGATTTAGTAAGTTGAAAAACAAGTTGCATCAATCCCAGAGTGAAAACATTGAATATCATTTCACTACACCTCTGAAGTGATGCGGGTTATTTTTTACACTTCACTTAATGAGCTAGCGGGTGAAGTACATTCCTTCGGCGTTGTTTCCACCATAGTTGGCTTGGTAGATTGCATCATAACCGGAGGTCGTACCGACATTTAAGGTTGAGGCATCAGCTGACTTGGCTTTGACACAAGAAATACCACAAATGTAATAATTCTTGTTCCCGGTCTGTTGACCGGCACCCGCAAAGACATATTTTAAGGTTTTCAGATCTGTGGATGTGAACCAAAGCCAATCATAGTCATTAGCAGAGAAGGTTCCAGCACCAGGTGCGAACAAATAATTGGCCCAAGTATTACTCTTGGCACATTCTGGCAAGTAAGCCATATACACTCCATTACCTGCATTCTGTGCTTTTCTCCTATCGAAGAAAACACCAAATTTAAGCGTCATAGCAGTGTAATCAATTTCTGCGGCAGCATCCATAACAGCATCAAGGAACAATCCTTTTAAGCCATAAATATTGGTATGCTCAACACCGGCGTCATCCTTAAGAGTTTCTCCACCTAATGGCTGTCCAAATGTAACCTTGGTTGTATTGGAGACATTCTCGGCGGCCTTGCTATCTTTGCTGCCCGGAACTGTTCCTCCTGGGTTGAAACGCTTTGAATACAGAGTCCACTCTCCTTTCAGATCGGTCGGGTTTACTTGAGTGAGTTCAAATGATGATCCATTCTTGAAAGTGAGTTTGGCTGTACGAGGTGCTCCTGTCGTGTTGGCGGTCCAAGAAACCTTGCCGGCCTTGCAGGAAAGCCAGTCATTTGTGAGATCCTCGCCTCCACTGTACTTGAAGTCAACGGAAGCAGCGTCATCATTTGCCCACATTGCCACCGGCTTAGCTGAAATGGTAAGAGTTCTCTCAACTGTGTAAACCTTTCCCGCGACTATCGCTGCGGCTGGCTTGAACTCTGCGAAATATGAGTCATCACCAATGATCACGCCGATCTGAGAGTTCAAATCATCAGCAGCCCAGACGGCGGCGGAGGCGGAGACGATGTTGTTGGCAACGGTCGCGCCGAGCTTAAGTTCTCCTTCCTCGCTCTTGGCACCGAGGACGCCGCCGGAGATGTGAAGTTTGTTGTGGATCTTGCCATTGGACAGAGTCACTGAGACAGCGGCTGCCGGATCAACCTCGGTTCCTTCCGGAAGGGCAAGGCTGAACTTGAGCAGACTTGTCTTGTAGGAGAAAGGAATGCTGGCGGCAAGGGCGTCAGGATCAGAGGATGTCAGATCCTTGAAGTCAACTGCGCCGTAGATGACCTGATTGTTCAGGGCTGCGGTGAGGTTGTCCTGCGAGCTGATGTCCGACACGATGTCGTCACCACCGTCAAAATTGGTAGTGTTGGCCGTGTTGGAAAGATAAGCTATGATCTTTGTGGCGCCTTCCGGAATGGATACCGCAGGCTGGCAGAAGCAAGCCGTCTTGCCGTCAAATGAGATAGATTTAGGATCAATCGCAAGTTTCGTCGCAGAACCGGCAACCGAATTGTCAGCCTTGGCGAAATATGCCCAAATCACATCATCGTTGTTGAATCTTGCCTTGTAGCTGCCGTCCGTGGCCTCTGAATATGAAAGGCGGGTGGCAGGATCGCCAAGAGACGCGGTGATCGTCAATGTCTTCGCACCGTTCTCCGGAGCCACGACCTCGTTCTCAACCTTGTTGCAGGCGAGAAGCGAAGCGGCGAGAGCGAATATTGTCAATATTTTCTTGTACATAGTATTATCCTCCAAGATTAAAGTTTACCACCGTTGCCAAGGTCAAGACCGTCACCGATGCCGACTTTGCCGGTAAGGGAGAACTTAGGACCTGTGGTCCAGTCATAATAGAAGTCATTTGTCGGCCACATAGCGTTAAGGGCATCAACTACTTGTGTATAGTTGGCCTTGTTGACATTGACTGCTAATGAAAGAACACCATCAGCAGAGGCTGAACATACTGTGCCTTCGGTAATCGGTCTGGCCGACTCTGTGCCAATCGCATTTGCGGCTACTCCTTCCAGATAGTATGAATATGAACATTCGGCATTGGCGTTCAATGATTTGCCTGCCACAGCTCCTAAAGTGAGGGCTACATTCTCCACAGGTGAACCAGAAACAGGAGTAACTGTTCCACTTATGTAGCAATTGTAGATACGTCCACCACTGAATGCACCGGCTATTCCTCCCACATAAGGGTTTGCGGTTTCAGCGTTCGCATATTTAACTGCACCTGTGTTCAAGCAGTTATCCATACGTGAGCCGCAACCTCCTTCAGTCTGGTTGGTACGTCCACCTCCCAGAATACCACCGGCACGATCTGAATTTGTGATGATCTCGCCACGGTTTTCGCAATTGTTAATGTCGGTACGAGACTTGACTGTCCTTCCATCGAAACAGCCAAGAATGCCACCGACGAACTGGCCACCGAAAATCTTCGCTGTGTTCAGACAAGCATAAATTGGGATCTGTGTCCAGTTGTTATAATCGTATGACTGACCTACGATACCACCTACATAAATACCAGATTGTCCTACAGATCCACCTTCCTTACCGGTCACTGTGACATCACCATTATTTGTACAATAATAGATCTCGACCCTATTAGGGGCATTTGAGAAAGACCAGGTGTGTCCAACGATACCGCCAACACCTTGGGTGCTTCCCTCTGTTCCAGCTACGGTCACCTTACCATTGTTGAGACAATTTTTGATTGCGATAACACGGTTACCACCTTTGTTAGAAGACCTTGCGGCTCCGACTATACCGCCTGTCCATCCTGTCTTGAATGTTCCGGAAACCTCACCGTCATTCTGACAGTTAAGCACATTCGCTTTGTCCCAAGCTGAACCTACGATACCGCCATTGACACCGAATCCATTACTAATCACACTGCCAGTGTTTGAGCATTGTGAGACGGTGTACCAGCTTCCGTGTCCAAGAATACCACCGCCCTTATTGACACAAGTGACAGTGCCTGAGTTGGAGCACAGGCTGACAAAAGAACCATTCGCAAAGCCTACGATACCTCCGACACCATTCAAATCAGCCACGTTATCAGAGATATTATTGTTGGTCAGAGTAGCTTCAACAGATCCAGAATTCTTTGAATTAGTGATGTCTCCTGTCCTGACAGAACCGCAAATGCCTCCTACAGAACGGGCTCCCTTGATGTTGCCTTCATTTGAGCAGTTGTCTATGGCAAAGTTTGATTTGGAATCCACCCAACCAGCGATTCCGCCGATATAACTGCTTGTTGATGTCACATTAGCCTTGTTGACACAATTAGTGATCTTAACGCCATTGTCAGCGTTCACGAGGCCACAGACACCGGCCGCGTCATCAAATGTGGAGTTTACCATGCCTTCAACGGTCACGTCGTGAATGTTCGCGCCTTCAGCGATGGCTCCAAAGAGGCCGCAGGATTTTTTAGCGGTCTGGTTGATGTTCACGGTCACTGTCTTGCCGTTACCGTCAAAATCGCCAATAAACTGTTTCTTGACATTGATTGAAGCGTCATAGTAACCAACCGGAGTGGTGACCGTCTTGATGTTGTCCATCAACTTGACATATTCGCCCTTCATATTGTGGCCATCGTTCACGTAGTAGGCGAACGCAAGGAAGTCGGCGAGAGTGGAGATCTGCCAAGGGTTGCCCTGTGTTCCCTCGCCGGCGAGTGGCTTGAGGTCAGAACCGATGGTGCCGAGGTCGTAGTAAGCGTTGACCTTGAACTCCTTGTCTGAAACAGTGGTCTTGCTTTCACTTGCGTGGTGTAGATCTGTGGTCACAGCCGTCATTGTCAGACCTGCACCATAAGTGCCAGGAATGACAGTGGCGTAGAAAGCGTTACCGTTGTTGCCGTCAACACGGACAGTCACATCGGATGAATAGGTGTTGCCTTCGATCGTGCTGACAACCGGAGAACCGGTAGTCATGTCAACGCTGAAAACACCAGCCACGTTGTTTCCTGGGGTGTTGATGGCCACAGCCTTGACAGGAGCCGCAGCGTCGGCGTCAACTTTGAACCTGATGACCGAGGTCACATTCTTCATCTTCACATAGCGGTCTTTGGCTACAGCGCATGAGATGTTGGCGGATCCGAACAGGCCGTTCTGCTCGCTTGGAACCGTAAGGGTGAACTTGCCGTCCTTCACCTCCTTTGCGGCGGTGCAAGGATAGACAACATATATCTCACCTTCAAGAGTGGTGCTGAACTCGAAATATCTCTGTCCGGCGAACTTGGAGTCAACCGTAAGTGTGTCGGACTCTGTTCCGTTGGTGACGAAAATCTTGTCACCTTCTGACCAGACAGTCTTACCCTGCTTGGTGATGTCGGTCTTTGTCTCTGGGGCATCCTCGTCAAATGAGCAGGTGAAAGTCCTGGCCTCTCCTCTGGTCTGCCCGCCATCGAGAACCTCTTCACGGGCGCAAGCCGCTGACGCTATGGCAAGAGCGGCCACGAAAAGCATTTTTATAGTCTTTTTCATCTTGTGTTCTATTAAGGATTATTTGTTCCAATCCCAACCCGGTTTGTCATAGTCCTCTGTACCGGATGAGTTGTCCGGCTGGGTTGGCTCCTCGCTCTTCTTGACCTCTACCTTGAGGATCTGCCAGGTACCGGCTTTCTTGCTCTCGTCGCTGACGTACTTGAAAGCGATCTGGATGACAGAACCGATGTAAGAGTCAAGCTTGATTTCCTCTGAAGTCATCACCTCTGAGCCAAGTTCATCAGGATAAGAGAATGTGATGGAAACCGGAGTCCAGTCTCCTCCATCCTTTCTGATCAGAACTGAGGTCTGCTCCTTGGCCACATCAACACTGACGAAGTCCCTTACGATGTGATCGAACACAAGGATAGGCTTCTCAGCGTTCTTAAGGTCAATCTTTTCTGTGTAGAGAGTGGCCTCGGTCGTGTAGTCTGCGTTCTTGTAGCCGGATGCTCTCCAACCGGTCGTGGAGTTCCATGACCAAAGGGCGTCGAAAGCAAGCGGGAACACCGCATTGTTGACAATGACTCCGTTCTCAGCCACCTTATAGTCAGCGGTGTAAGGGAAAGCCTTTGTCTGGGCTGTGTCCGGGCTTGGCTCGGAATATCCCTCATACTTCACAAGATAGGCATAAACGACTTTTCCGCCCTCGTAGTAGCCGATGATGGTGACGGTGCCACGCTCCTTGACATTGTCAAGTTTGCCGCCCTGAGTGCCATAAGCAACCTCGGAAGCGCTGAGACCGGCGACCTGAACGGAACCGGTTTCATCCACAAGGTTGAACGAGCCGTCGGACTTGAGACTTTTCACTGTTCCGGTGAGCTGGTAGCGCTGGTACTTGTAGATGTTGGTCAACTTTGTCATAGCCGAAACATCAATAGTCTGTACCTCAGGAATGTATGCTTCCTGATTAACGGTGAGTTTCGCAGTGAGAGCGCCATCAACCTGCTTGAATGTGACGGTCGCGGTACGCTCCACGCCTTCGTTCTTGCTGACGGTCACTTTTACAGGCTGGATCTCCTTGGAAGGATCTCCCGCCATAGGTACAACCTCAACCCAGGACACTGAATTCTCGACGGTCCATTTGACCGTTGCGGTGAGGTTTACGGTCTCAGACCCGCCCTCAACCTTGAAATTCAGCTCACCCGTCTTCAGAGTTACTTCAGGATCACCGTAGTCGGGATCCTTCGGGTCACAAGAGGCGAACGCGAATGTCGCGAGGGCCGCTGCGGCCAGTGTTAACAAGTGTGATTTCATTGTGAATAAAATTTGTGATTAGAGATTAATGTTTTCTAAATATCATTTCCTGTTGAAAACGATTCCGATATTACCGTTGTCAACATTGAATTGGTAAACGTAGTTGTAGCCTGTCAGGTTGCTGCCGAACTTGGAGTTTGCTGTGGTAATATCATCAGCCTTGAACGACACTACAGAAATCCCGATGATGTACGGGCCATAGCCTTTAGGATTGCTTGTAGACAAGGTCTGGGCCTTTGCCGGTGTGTAGCTGAATGTAGTGAAGCCGGAGTTGACATCAAACCATATCCACTCATAGTCAGGATCACCAAGGTCAGGCGTGTTGAAGTACCAAGGGGACTTGAAACTGCCTGGAGACCATGTCTTGCACATCTCAGGAAGAAAGGCGATATAAGGAGCGGATGCATCAACTGGCGATGGGTCTTTCTGAGCCTTGCGAGCATCGGTGAACACTCCGAAACGGACAGATTTGGCTTCGTAGTCAATCTCCACGGTGGCCTCAGCTATCAACCCCTTGTGGTACAGCCCGTCAATTCCGAGATTGTTGGTGTGTGTGGCTCCTGTGCCATCCTTCAACGTTTCCCCTTTGAGCGCTCCTCCAATGGTCACATCGATCACCTTTCTGTCCGTAGAGACAGCCTTGGTCCCTTCGTTGTCGAACATCTTGGAGGTCAAAGAATATTCCCCCTTGAAATCTTCCACCGAAATCTGGGTCACTGAATATGCCTCACCGTCAGGAAGCGCGATGGTCGCCGTCCTTGGCTTGCCGGTGGTGTTGGCGGTCCATGAGAGCGTGCCATTTGAATATGTCAGCCAGCCTTCCGAAGCGTTACCAGTACCACCAGAGACTGCCTTACTGCCAGCCTCATCATTTGTCCAGATGCTGTTGGTGGTCGCTCCGACAACGAAAGTCTTCGTCAGCGGCTTCGCGGCGGCATCCCAGGAGTCGAAAGCCTCGAGGGTCAACTCGTATGTTCCGTCAGAGACGTTTCCGAGGGAGCGGGTCCACTCTTTCTTCATTCCGGAGGTCTTGGCGCTCTTGTAGAAGTCGGCGAGAATCTTCTTGGTTGTCACCACGGCGCCGCCTTTCCTGAGGGTGAGCACGTAGTGGTGCACGAACTCGTCATCAGTTCCGGCAGCCCATTTGGCCGTTGCGGCGCCATCAGCGACATCCACACTGAGGGTAGACAGTGACGGAGCGGCGTTGGCGAGGCTGCGGGTCGTATGGTTGTACTTGGTGAGGTGCCCCTTGTCGGATGTAGGGTAGGAGGACACGATCGGCTCCCCTATGACATCCTTGTTGTGGAAGTCCATCCTCAGCACACGCATGTTGCCGCTTGCGTCGAACTGGAGCAGGTTGCCCTGCGAGAATTCGTTGCAGTCCTTCATTACGGTAGCGCTGGACATATCCTCGTACTTGCCGTTCTCCAGAGCCATATAACGTACTGACGCGCATCCGAAGACGGAGAAGTCGCCCTGCCATACGCTGCGAGGGTCATTCAGTGGAAAATGGAGATGCCCGCCGAAAACGACCGCCTGAGGGTATTTCCTAAGCACCGGAGTCAGGACATCGGTCGCCCAGTAATGCGGAAGAGTGGACTCCCATATTCCTCCCTCCTCGCCGAGACGGCTGCCATAGACTGTGTTCTTGATCATCGGGTGGGTAAGCACGATGACGTACTTCTCCGGCTCGGCGGAGGTGATGGCGGCCAGCTGGTTGTCAAGCCATGTGACGGCAGTTGGATCGTAAGCTATAGGACTGTCTCCGTTCGGAGATATCGCAAGAATATGATAGTCGCCGATGACGCAGTGGCGAGCCTCGTACTTCGTCCTCATTTCCTGATCTTGATCCGTTTGGAAATAATCATCTCCGAACATATTTCTCATATAGGCGACATCAGAGACCATCGTGGAAGCCCAGGCGTAGTTAGGGACATCGTGGTTGCCGATAGTGTAGATCATCGGGGTCTTGGTCACATCTATCTCGGATTCGAGGGTCGATTTGAAGAGGCTCAACTGATTGTTTACCGGTTGATCGATAAGGTCGCCGACGACAAGGACACCAGCCATACCGTTAGCGTCATTCTCAAGAGCCTTGGCCTTTAGCTGCTGAAGCGCTGACTTCCATTTGTTCGCCTGCGCCTGCTGATTGATGTGCACATCACTGACCACACCGAGAGAAAGGACAATATTGCTTGCGTCAAATGTCTTTGTCTTGATTGACGGGTATTTGATGACAAACTGCGGAGCGTTATAGACCTTTCCTTTCTCCACCGTGAGCGCGGAGATGCTCTTTGAATAACCGATTTCCTTGCCAGCCTCGTTGTAAACCCTCAATGTATAGCCCTTTGAGAGTTTAAGTCCAGGATAAAGCCCGAACCAATATGTCTTTCCAGGCTCGATGGCCTTCTTCAAAGAAGTCGTGGACTCAAACGTAGGTGTTGTGTTGCCGTTGACATTCTGACTGCTGAAAGACACCAGCATATTCTTGCTGACCCTTTCAGAGTTGTTGCCCTCAAGAACCACGTATGAAACTGCCGGCTCGTCAACCTTGAAAGCAAGAAGCGAGAATATGTTCTTGAATACAAAACTGCTTGAACCGTCCGTGCAGCTTGCCACGGTGACTGCCGGTTTCTCAATGGTGTTGCCGTCAAGGTTGCTCGTTGACCAGTTGGCTTTCTGGTAACCATCTACTCCTGTGCCGGGAATCATCGCATAATAACCTGTGGCACCGGCATGGAGAGTTCCGTTTGAGACAAATTTGGCTGTCCGGCCGTCAGATGAGATCTCCGAGGCCTTGACGGTCTCTGTGACAAGAGTCTCGCCGTTTAGGCAGCTTATCTCGATCACATCGCCGTCTGCCCAAGTGGATTTGAACTCTGGAGTCGTGTTGTCCTCAAACGATGCGGTGAACTCAACCGATTCAGGCTGAAGCTCTCCGGCCGCCAGGACTTTCCCGTTCGGGACTGTGAGCTTGTCCGAATATACAGACTTGCTGACAACCTTGCCCGAAGCATCGCAGGCGGTGATGGTGTAACCTTGCTCAAGAACAGTTCCCGGAATGAGGCTGATGTAGAGTGATCCCGGGGCAGCTACATCGACCTTGATGGATTTCTGCGCCTCGAACGCAGGCTTGGAGGCATGGGAAACTGAATAGTCGGAGGTTGAGACCGTCACATCGTAGTTCAGATCCTCTCCGTTGTTGCCTTTCAGTTCGATGGACTTGACGGAAACATCGGAAACCTCCACCTTGAGGAACGAGAATATATTCCTGAAGCTCAATGACGAAGAGCCTTTGCCGCACTTGGCTACAGTGACCGAGCGGGTCGAAGATGTCGAAGATGATACTGTCCAAGAAGACGCTGGATCGCATCCTGTGACTCCTGTCTCCGCGATGAAGGCGTAATATTCATCGCAATCTGCCTTGACACTTCCTTTCGATGTGAACGTGGCGCCTGCCGAAGACACGGAGGAGGCGGTGATGATCTCCGATGTGGCTTCGCCGTCCTTTACTCCGATGAGATGAATGGCGTCACCTTCCGCCCAAGAAGCCTTGAACGGTGTGGCCGCGGAAGCGTCAAGTGTGGCCGTGAACGTGGCCTCCTTCACTTCCGGTTCAGGCTCAGGTGTCGGTTCCTGCTTCTCTTTGCAGGATGTAGCCGCAGAGAGAAGCACAAGAACCGCAAACAATAGTGAATGATACATTTTCATCAGTCCGGTCTTTAATCAGCCTGCGAAGGGATATAGCCGTAAGGGACAAGCTCCCAAAGGTCAATGAAACCGTCCACAGCATTCCAAGAATCCTTGAACACAATGGCAAGGTAGCGTCCGCTGGCGCCGGAGGTGGAATTAGCTGAATATTGCGCCTCGCTTGTCGAGAGGATTCCGCTGATGAACGGGATACCATAGTGGCCATCACTCTGATAGTCAGCGTCATTCGGATCGTAAGCCTTGGAACCTACGTAGATCACATAGTTCTTGATGTAGCGCATGGATGGTGAGGAGTCGTTCTCATAGAAGGTAAAGCCTGTGAAAGCATATTCCTCGCCCGGAGATGCCATTGTGTCGATCGAAAGGATCTTCGGGAATGAGAGCTTATTGTAGTCGGACTTTGAACTGTGCCAGCTATAATAGGAGCCTACCTTGCCATCAAAGATTTTTTCCGGTGTATTGTTTTGATTGATCTGACCGTTTGTCACCGCCACATTCCAGCGGCTTCCGTCAATCTGGTAGGAGATGCCATCGGCTGACTTCGTCCAATTGCTCCAGACGGTGTCCTTGCCTGCGGCCGGGCAGAAGGATGAGGAATATTCAAACCTCTTGCCTTTGAGGGCGTCCGGGAAGGTGACCTCGTTCTCGCCTGGTTTCAAGACGGTCTCGCACTCCACCCATTCGTCCTGAAGGTTCTTGTAGCGGAAGCGGGTGGCGACCATCTCGTCAGTGGCCTTTGACATCACAATTTTTGCGTTCCTGCCTTCCATTCGGGCAGAGGAGATTGTGCGCTCCGAACGGGAGACCATCCAGCTGTCGCTGTAAGGCGAGACAGTGATCTCGGAGGCGAGGGACTGGTTGCCGGAGTCATCGTAATTGACGACGTCGAATGTGTAGGAACGGTCCTCAAGCTCGTCTACAGACACGGAGACCTTGCCGTCAGGATAGTCGGAATAGTCCACGTCAATGGAGTAGGCGTAATTGTCCCAGTACAGCCTGGCGGTCCTGACCGCCGGATCCATCGGCTTCTCCCAGTTGATTATCACGCTCTTGTAGCCGGTGACAGAGGATAGGTTGATGGCCTTGGCCGGGTAGTCGTAGCCACCCTTTTTGACCCATTCCTTGTAGATCTCGTCCTGACCGCCACAGGAGACGAGCGCGATGGCTGTCCCTACGGCCAGAAGAATATTCAAAGATGTATTTCTGATGTTCATATTCATAGTCCTAATCGTCTGTTTTGGTTACACGTCCATAGAGGGAGAGCTCGCCGAACTGGGCTGCGGCATTGGCCGCGTCAGGCATCTCCCAGGCCACGTAAGAGGTGAGGACAATCCTGAGGTAACGGAAATGGTAGTAGGCGTCAGGATAGGCCTCGCTGTCAAGCTCGAAGTCATTGCCGTTGTTGAAATACTCGGTGTCCTCCTGGGTGATCACGCCCGGGGTCCCATCGTCAAGGTAGCCGGAAGGTTTGTACTGGATGAACTTGCCGAGACATTTCCACGAGTCATCGAAGCCATGCTCTCCCGTGCCCGGTGTTCCGGTCGGGTTGTTGCTGCCCCAAAACTCGAAGTTGCGGACGTGGGCGTCACCGTAGAGCTGTGGGTAGCCTATTCGAGGAAGCGTGGCGATGCGGCTAAGCTCGACCTCGCATCCGAGGTCGATCGTGAACCAGCAAGGGATAGGAGCCTTGTCCACGGCAAGGAAATGAGGTGATTTAGACTCTCCGGAGCCATCCCACAGACCCTTGACCGGGTATGAGGTCCTTTCGGACTCGAACTCGAACAGGTTGTCGTCCTGACTCCACGTGGCTGTCCCGCTGTAGGAGAATCCTTTGGCATTTCCTGACTTGCCGTCAACATCCACAACTGCGGCTGTCTTCGGGATCATAATCTCAGGCAGCGGTGTGAGCACAGCCTTTACCGTGTCGGAGATGTTGCCCCAACGGTCGCGCACATAGACCCCGAACACAGCCTCAGTGGCCTCTAACCCCCTTCGTGTGAGGGTGATGTCATTGCTGGCCGTGAAGAGAGTCGTGACCTCCTTCCACTTAATCTCATCCACCGGTTTGTCAGCGTTGCCCACATTCTCATCGCGGAGCAGACAGACAGCCAGATCAGACTTGCTCTCGTTGCCGGTGATTCTGACTTTCACGCCACCTGCGGCGGCGATCATAGTGGGAGTCACCTTGCGGATGGCCGGGATCTCCGGTGTAAACTTGACAACCACCGGCTCGGATTTGACTTCGTTCACGTTGAAGGAGCAGACCTTGATCTCGTGCTCGTCCGTGTCGGCATAGCCCTCGACCTTGAGACTGTCAACGTAGCGGGAGACCTTGGCGTCAACCTCGACTCCGCCTCGGGTATAGGTGGCGACGACTCCTTTGATGTTCTTGTCGTCCGGGATCTTGACCCAGAGGACAGCGCCACCGCTTATCGGCTTGACCTTTGTGACCTCCACAGGCTGCGGAGCCTCAAGGCTCTCGTCAAGCTGATCGATCCTGCCGTGGTTCTCCTCAGCGCAACGGACCGAGACAAGCGAGACGGCTATCAGTATTAATGGTAATAATGTCCTTTTCATTCCAAATGCTTATAATCTGTTACCAACCAATGTTCTGCACGAGATTCGGGTTAATCTCGATGTAACTGGTGTAAATCGGCCAGAAGTAGTCCTTGAGACCGAATTTCTGCTCGTAGATGAACTTCTTGACGTAGTAGTCCTCCGGATTCTTGGCCGTGATGTCGAAACCATATATTCCCTTCTGGTACTCGGAGGAAGCCTCTTTCCATCTGCGGAGATCCCAGAAGCGCTGGCCCTCGAAGGCAAGTTCGTTGAGACGCTCGCGGTGGATGATGGCACGCATTCCGACTTTGGTGCCATAGTAACCAGGGCTGTTGCTGTAGGTGTCCCAGGCAGTCTTGACATCAGGAATCTTCGCGCGCTCGCGGACGGCGTTGATGTACTTGAACAAGTCGTCACTATGCGCCCCATTCGGTCCTTCGGCTTCATTGATGGCCTCAGCGTAAAGGAGATAGAGGTCGGACAGGCGGATCATAGGCCAAGGATACCACGTGGTGCTGGCCCCGGTGAATGAGTTGAGTCCTGTCCAAGTCGCCTGGATCGGGAAATGCTTCTTAGGGAAGAACCCTGTCACAGGACCTGTCTGATTGCCCCTCTTCGCGTGTACACCACCCACACGGCACGCCACGTAATGAACGTCCTCAGGCTTGAGGTCGTTGTAGTTGCCGAGCTGGCCGAGCCAGTTACCTCCGTCGAAGCCGAGTGACGAGTAGTAGCGCGGCTCACGGTCGAAGTTGAGCTTGATGGTGGTGTAACCCTTACAGATGTAATAGGAGTGCTGGTCATCGCCGACTCTCAAATCCATAGGGTTGATGTTCGACCACTCGGAATCATTGGCGATAGGCAGTCCGTGCACGGTGTAGAACTGCTCGGCGATCTTTAGTGGAACACCAATGAATATGTAGCCTCCGAGCATATCGGTGTACCCGTTGAGGATCGGCATACAGAGTCTGTGGTACATATTCATTGTTCCCGAAGGTGACTGTGTGTTGCCCCAGATGAGCTCGCTGTTCCACTTCTGGTTGAACGCGTTGCGCAGGGTGAGGGTCGTCTTGAGGGAGTCGGTCATCCTATAGGTGATGTCATCACCCTCGTAGAGTGAGATGTTCGCCTCGTCGCAGACGGCGATGGCCTCGCGGCAGGCATCCATCGCGGCGGTCCAACGGGCGAGCTTCTCGTCGTCGGTCTTCTCCGGGAACAGTCTGGTTGTCCCGTCCGTGTCAACAAGGGCGGCCTGTTCGGTGTTGCCGTTGAACAGCGGGCTGGCGGCGTAGACAGCCACCTTGGCCTTGAAGGCGGCGCAGATGGCCTTGTTGATGCGCCCGTACTCATCAACTGACGGGTTGACAACAGGTAGGTCAGACATCGCCTTGTCCAGAAGTTCGAGGATGAAGTCGAAGCAGTCGTCAATGTTGTTGCGGTGCACACGAACCTCATCCACAGACGAGTCGATAGGAAGACTCTCTCGGATGATCGGAACAGGTCCCCATTTACGGACAAGGTTGAAATGGTAGTATGCCTTGAGGAATGTCACCTCGGCGATCCACTGCGCCTTCTCCGAGTCGTCCATATCAGGAACCCTTGAGATGTTGTCGACGAGGATGTCGCAGCAGCGGATGCCCTCGTACATTGAGGCCCAGTCATTGGCATAGACAGAGTTGGCGCTCATATTGCCTCTGGCGATGTAGGACATCGTGAAAGGCACACGGCCGGAAGTGTTGGTCGTGGTACGTCCGTAGAGATCCCAGTACTCGTCGCTGCCAAGCAACGCCGGGTCATTGCCCATAGATCCGTCAAGCGTCATATAGGAATAGCAGGTTGCCAGATACTTGATCGCCGACGACCTGAGGTTGAAGGCGGTCTCGATGGACGGCAGACCGTCATCAGGCACCACGTCAAGGAAACTGTTGCATCCGGCCGTGCTGAGCATAACAGTCGCTGCGGCGAAAGCGGAAGCTATTGATTTATTGATATTCTTGCGCATATTCATAGTCAAGGATTATTTGAAGGTCACGTTCACGCCGATGTTGAATGTTCTCTGGATAGGGTAGTTGAAGCCCTCTCCGGCAAGCTCCGGATCCCAGAGCTTGAATTTGCTCCAGCACAGGAGGTTGTTGCCCTGGAAATAGACACGCAGGTTGTCGACGTGTATCTTGTTGGTAAGCTTCTGCGGAAGGGTGTAACCGAACTCCATCTGCTTGAGACGAAGGAACGATCCATCCCTCATCCACCAGGTGCTGACCTGGGTGTTGTTCTTGTTCTCGTAGGCGCTGTAACGAGGGTAGAGGGCGTAGATGTCACGGTTGTCCTCGCTCCAGTGACTGTCGGCGTAGGCCTGGAGCAGCTGGCCGTTGTTCACGAACGGAGCGGTTCCGTACTTGTTGGTGGAGGTGTTGTAAGCGCTCGTGGCATCAATCCAGAAAGATTCGCGTCCCAGACCCTGGAAGAACACTGAGAAGTCAAATCCCTTGTAACCGGTCGAGACACCGAATCCGTAGATGATCTCAGGGGATGTCGGGTAGCCGATAGGCACCATATCAGCGTTGGTGATCACACCGTCACCGTTGACATCGGTGTACTTGATGTCACCGCCGCCGTACTGGCTGCCGAAAGCGGCCTGCGACGGACTGTTGGCCGCGTCCTCGTCATCGATGAAGAGGCGCTCGGCGATGTAGCCCCAAGTCTGCTTGATGGACCTGCCGGCGTGCTGGCGGTAGGACTCAGGGTAGGTCGGCTCCTCATAAACATCGTACTTGCCGGTGGAGTAGGTGAAGTTAGCCCTGGCTGACGCCCAGAGGCCGCTCGCCCATGCCTGCTTGTAATCGGCCTGGATGTCGACGCCCTTCGCGCGGGCCTCACCTATGTTGCCGTAGACGGCGGCCTGGAGTCCCATGGTGTTAGGGATGTCGGCGCGCTGCATGAATATGTCGGTTCGGTGCTCGGTGAAGTACTCGGCGATGATATCGAGTTTCTTGAAGAGCCCCAGCTCAAGGGCATAATTGGACTTGTAGGATTTCTCCCACGTGATCGCCTCGTTGGCGTAGCGCAGGACATCCACTCCCGCATAGCTTACGTTTCTGGTCTCGCCGAAAGACGCGGACTTGCTTGAGCTGTTCATATTCATCTCGGAGAGATAGTAGAAACGGTTGCTGCTTGAGCCGATGTTGTCGTTGCCGACAAGACCGTAGGAGTAGCGGAGCTTGAGGTTGTTGACGACCTTGGTCGCCGGCTTGAACCACTTCTCGTTGGACATCATCCACGCCAGACCTGCTGAAGGGAAGAATCCCCAGCGGTGCGACTTGTGGAAGCGCTCGGAGCCGTTGTAGCCAAAGTTATATTCAATGAAATACCTCTTGTCAAATCCGTAGGTGAAACGACCGGAGAGTCCGGCGTTGCGCGAAGGCAGGGACAGCTGGAGAGATCCGGCGTTGGCGGTCAGGGACTCGCTGGCAGTGAGAACCAGAAGACCGGTCACGTCGTGTCTGCCAAATGAGTTCGCATAGTTCAGACGTGTCTCGGAATACATAGTGTTCTTCACCGTCTTGCCGCTCTCCGAGTATGTCAGGTAGTCGGTTCCATTCTCGTTGATACGGCTCACGTGATACTCACCCGTGTAGGAGTCGTAGCGGTCAAGTGTGTACCAGTAAGGGTTGAACTGACGGTTGACCGTATATTCAGAAAGTCTGGTGAGGTTGAACAGGGTCATGAAGGTCAGTCCCTTGGTGATGAACTTGAGGTCCTGGTCAATCTCCACGGCGGCGATCATCTGGGAACGCTGATAGTTCTTGTAACCCTTGACGAGGTTGGCGTACGGGTTGATGTAGGAACCGTCATCATAGTTACCGAACATGATGTGCTGGATGCCGACGTGGTCGTCGTCCACCGGGTAGTAGGCCGGGAAGAGGACAGGGTCTGAGTGCATCACTTGACGATAGACGTCGCTACCTCCGTTCAGAGGTCCCTGATAGTCACGGAAGTTGCCGGTCAGGCGGACCGCCAGCTTCGTGGTCGGGGTCACGTTTATGTCCACGTTGGAGCGGAGAGTGTAGTTCTTGTCGTCGATGTTGTTGTTGAAACTGTTCCTCTTGTCGACCTTCAGAATACCGGTGTCCTCGGTGTAGGCACCTGACACATAGTAGGTCGCGACCTTGCCTCCACCACGCGCTGAAACGTTTGCGCGGTAGCTCGTGGCAAAATCCTTGAAAAGCATGTCATACCAGTCGTTGGCCGGATAGATGAGACGGTTGGCGTCAGGTTTTCCGGTCTGCTCGATCTTGTCGTAGGAGTACATCAGATCCCCGAGAGGGTCACGTGTCGTGATGGCCTCGTTGTAGGACTTCATATAGGTCACAGGGTCGGCGAGCTCGACCACGTCGGTAGGTGTGGAGATTGAGGTCTCGACACGGGCGAAGATCTTCGCCGGACCTTCCTGTCCGCGCTTTGTGGTCACGAAGATGACACCGTTGGCTCCGCGGGCTCCGTAAAGGGCCGTCGCCGTGGCGTCCTTCATGATCGAGAAACTCTCGATGTCGTCCGGCTGAAGGCGGGCGAGGTCGGTGGAGGTAAGCTCGATGTTGTCGATGAGGATCAGAGGGCTGGTGTTCGCGCCGAAGGTGGTGATACCACGCACGAAGAAGTCGGCGTTGTCCTGGCCCGGCTCACCGGTACGCTGGTAAGCGATCACACCGGCCACATTACCGGCCAATGCGGTGGTGAGGTTGCTGGAAGGCACCTTGAGCGTCTTCACGTCGACTGTGGAGATGGAGCCGATGACGCTCTCCTTCCTCTGTTTACCGAAGGCGACCACAGTCACCTCGTCAAGTTCGTTTGCCGCGTTCTTGAGTTTCACGACGAAGTTGGTCATAGTGCCGACCTCCAGAATCTGCGTCTCCTTTCCGAGACACTCGAACTTGAGTTTGTCGGTCGGCTTGACACCGGTCAGCTCGAACGAGCCGTCAAGGTCGGTCATCACGCCTCGGGTGGAACCCTCGACTGACACCGTCGCACCCGGCATGGGCTCGCCTGTCTCCTCCTCGTAGATCACACCCTTGACGGTCTTGGTCTGGGCCAAGGCCACCACGGTGCTCAGGATGAGAGCAAGCGTCATTGCGATCTTTTTGAAAGACATAAACGTTTTTATAAATTTGTTGTTAAATTAAAGTGTTATGTATCAGTACTTTAAATATCATTTCTATCCCACCAAAAAACTATGTCGAACCTACCCGCAAACCGATTTAATAGACACGCCACAAATCCTCCACTTCTGGATGGAAAAGACAAAATTAGAGACTTTTTCAGAAAAAACAATAGATTTATGTATATTTGGCATATGAAAATCAATCTGTTTTGCGCAGGGCTGTCCCTGCTTTTCTGCGTCGGGTCTGCCGCGCAGCAGCCTTCAGCCAAGGCAAATTATGTGGATCCATTCATCGGAACAGACGGAATGGGGCATACTTTCCCCGGGGCGTGCGTGCCTTTCGGCGGGGTTCAGCTGAGTCCGGACACGGACACGATCCCTCACAATGTGAACGGGAAATACCAACCACGTGTCTATGAATATTGCGCCGGCTACCGCCACTCTGATCCTACGATCGTCGGATTCAGCCACACGCACTTCAGCGGCACGGGTCACTCGGATCTGGGCGACATCCTGCTGATGCCGGCCACCGGAGAGCTGAAACTGAATCCAGGCACAAGCGACAACCCTGACAGCGGCTACCGCAGCCGTTTCTCGCACGACACGGAGAAAGCCACGGCCGGTTACTACGAGGTGACGCTGGCCGACTACGGCGTGAAGGCCCGCCTGACCGCCACCACCAGAGTCGGAGTCCATGAATATTCATTCCCAAAAGGAGTTGACGGTCAGGTGATTCTGGACCTCATACACGGAATCTACAACTACGACGGCAAGACCCTTTGGGCTGAGGTGCAGGTGCAGAACGACACCCTTCTGACCGGCTACCGCATCACCAACGGCTGGGCCCGCACCAACTACACCTACTTCGCCATCTCCTTCTCGCAGCCTATCACTGAATATGGTTACGCGGATAGAGAGAAGATCAACTATAAAGGTGGCTGGAGCAAATTCGACCAGTACCACAACTTCCCTGCGATGGCCGGACGCAAGCTGGTGGCATGGTTCAAGTTCGCCACGTCCAAGAATCCTGAGCTGACAGTGAAGGTTGCCCTTTCGGCTACCGGAGCCGAGGGAGCGCTGAAGAACCTTGCGGCGGAGGCTTCCGGAAAGTCTTTCGACCAGATCGCGGCTGAGGCCACAACGGCCTGGGAGAAGGAACTTTCACAGATCGAGATCCAAGGCACAGAGGACGAGAAGAAGATGTTCTATACCTCCCTCTACCACACGATGATCAATCCGTCTGTCTATATGGATGTGGACGGAAAGTACAGAGGCCTCGACCACGAGATCCATCAGGCGGACGGATTCACGAACTACACGGTGTTCTCCCTTTGGGACACCTACAGGGCAGAGCATCCGTTCCTGGCGTTGTTCAAACCGGAGCGTGACCGGGACATGGTGGAGTCGATGCTGGCTCACTACGACCAGAATGTCCTGAAATTCCTGCCTGTCTGGAGTCACTGCGCCAACGAGAACTGGTGCATGAGCGGCTACCATGCCGTGCCTGTGCTTGCAGACGCGATCACAAAGGGACTGGACATTGACCGTGACAGAGCTCTTGAGGCGATGGTGACCACCTCAAAGGCAAACTGGTACGCAGGACTTGGGGACTACATGAAACTCGGCTACGTTCCTTACGACAAGATCTCCACCGCAGCCAGCAACACGTTGGAATATTCCTACGACGACTGGACCATCTGGCACACCGCCTGCCTTGCCGGCAACGACAAGATCGCTGATGAATATCTCGCACGCGCGCAATATTACAGAAACGTGTTCGACACCGAGCTTGGATTCGCGCGCCCGAAATATTCAGACGGCACTTTCAAGAAGGATTTCGACATCATGCAGACAATGGGAGAAGGCTTCATCGAGGGCAATTCGCTGAACTTCTCGTTCCATGCGCCGCAAGACGTGTACGGCGTGATGGAGCTGATGGGAGGCGAGAAGAAGTTCATTTCCGCTTTGGACGAGCTCTTCTACCATGACCTTCCTGAATATGCCTACGCCACGAACGAGGATATCACGAAGGACTGCCTGATCGGTGGCTATGTGCACGGCAACGAGCCGAGCCATCATATTCCTTATCTCTACGCCTGGACGAACCAGCCTTGGAAGACACAGTACTGGATGAGGGAGATCATAAACAGGATGTACCGTCCTGACATTCACGGACTGGGCGGCAACGACGACTGCGGCCAGATGTCCGCATGGTACATATTCAGTGTGCTTGGATTCTATCCTGTCTGCCCGGGAAGCGACCAGTACGTGTTCGGAGCTCCGTACCTCCCGTACGTCAAGATCGCGCTTCCTAACGGAAAGACCCTTGAGGTGAAGGCTGACGGTGTGAGCGATGTGAACCGTTACGTGAAGAAAGTTCTTCGCAACGGAGTCGAGTGCAAAAAACTTTACATCACCCACGATGATCTCCTTCAGGGCGGCACCATCGAGTTCGTGATGGCCTCCAAGCCGAACAAGACCCGCGGGCTGAAGCCGGCCGACAAGCCGTACTCGCTTTCAGCGAAAAGGTAGGACGTGAAGGGCGGACCTCGCTTGCCGGTGGTTTATGACAATCCCTTCGGCCGGTTATGGCTGAGGGGTCACGGAAGATCCGGACGGATGATGTCTGCGATGGCTGCGGTTTCGATGAGGAAGCCGTCGTGGCCGTAGGGGGTCTCGATCCGGTGGTAGCGTGAGCCTGTAATCAAGGAAGACAACGGTTTCATGTCCTCTGGAGGGAACAACTCATCGGAAGACATACAGATGAATGTGCAGTCGGCCTTGATCTGAGACAGCGCGGCGGCGACACCTCCTCGGCCACGCCCCACATTGTTGCTGTCAACCTCGTCACAGACATAGAGATAAGAATAGGCGTCCCAGTCTTTCACGAACTTGGAGGTCTGATGACGGTAGTATGATCCGACCTTGCCGGCGAACACGGTGTCGTCGCTGTCCTCGTTCTGCTTGAAAAGGCCTTCCTCACAGCGGTAGGTAAGCAGGGCGATGGCACGGGCGGCTTTCAGACCTTCCATGCCGCCGTTCAAGTCACGATGCTCCTTGAATGTCGGGTCGGCCAGAAGCGCCATACGGCTGGCGGCGTTGAATCCGGCAAGCCAAGGGGTCACGCGGGCACCGGTGGCGATAAAGAATATTTTTCCGAATATGTCAGGACGCATCACCGCCCACTCAAAGGACATGAATCCGCCCATTGAAGTTCCTACAAGCATGTCAATCCTTTCTATTCCAAGATGTTGCCTCAGAAGATCGAAGGCACGGACCGTGTCCCGGACAGTCACGCGAGGAAACTCAAAGCAGTAGGGTTTCCCGGTTTTAGGGTTTGTGGAAGCGGGGCCGGACGAGCCGCAGGCCGAACCAAGGACATTGGCGCAGATCACAAAATATTTCTCCGTGTCGATCAGCTTGCCGGGACCGACAAGCGCCGGCCACCAGGTACCTTCCGGATCTGAATCCGCAGTGAGTGCGTGGCAAAGCCAGATCACCTTCTTGTCCGGTGAATATCCAAATGGCGAGGTGTGATAGACAACCTCCAGATTGTCAATGCTTCCGCCTGCCTCGAACTCAAATGTTCCTTCGTGCTTATAGATGTGTCTGTTCATTATCTTTCAATGGTATGAATGAATATCCCTTCCTGCGGAGTTCTCTGATGAGCCCGGGAAGTCTGTCGTAAAACTTGTCGGTTCTGGCCGGATCCGTGCCGAGATGAATCAGCATGATGTGGCCGTTAAGACCATCGGGATCCTTGCGCTCATATTCCCGGATCCTGCGGAGAATCTCCTTGCTGCTGAAGTAGCGGCTCATTCCGGGCGTGGTGTAGTCGCCGTTGGTGAGGGTTCCGGGTGTGTAGTTGATGACCTGCAGTCCAAGTTGGCGGGCCCATGAGGATATCGTCTGATTGTAGTGCTCGTAAGGCGGAATAAAATATGGAGCATTCGTGACGCCAAACTCCCGCAACACCTTATAACTCTTGAATATGTCCTCTTCGAACTCCTGTTTTGTCACCAGCAGAGAGTCGCGCCTGTCCCAAGGGGCATAGAGCAGATGTCCGTAGGAGTGGCTTCCGACGTAATGCCCTTCCGCCACAAGCCGCCTGACGACATCCGGATACATCTCGAAGAACTCTCCTGTGAAGAAGAATCCGCCCTTGATGTTGAATCTTTTCAATGTGGAGATGATCTTTTCCGCCCCGTCGGCCTTGTCGGCGGCGGTGAACACAAAGTCTATATGCTTGACCGACGGGTCGGTTCTTATGAGCCCGCCGTCATGGTAGATGTTTTTGTCAGCGCTGGCCGCCAAACGGCCGGCCAGCGGCCAAACGCCTAAACGAGTCCCCTCCGAGCCAAGCCTTCCTTCACGCTGATAGTAGGACAATGGAAACGTCAGCGAGGCCGTGCCGTCCATAGTCGGCTCGTTGGTGGAATAGTCGTGAGTGCTGTCGTGATAGACCAGATCACCAGGCTGGAACTCCTCATAATTGACACCGCCATCGGTTCTGATTCCAAGCAGGCTGCCGAAGATGGTCGAATAAACAGGGCCGTCAACCAATCCGCCGGTGGTGTTTCCCATCTTGTAGTTGATGATGAAGGAATGAGGCTGTGTCGGGAATGTTCCTCCTTTCGGCAGCTCCACTATCATACTCACGCCCCATGGGTTGCAACCAAGAAGCCAGTCCCGCAGAGACCCTTCCATCTCCTGATAGGTGGTGTCACCGGTCAGTTCGCGGTAAAGTATGCACTGGGTCAACATCGCCGAGGTTAGATTGTTGGAACACCATATTCCCGGAATGCCGAACATGAACGGATGATCCTTTCCTCGCTCATAGACACGTTGGATGCCCGAACGCATATTCCTGATGAATTCCGCAGACACTTTGCCGCCGAAGTCCTTCGCGATGCGGTAATGCCCCATATTCATGAAAGGGTACCACTGGTAATGGCGGGCGCTGTCTGCTCCCATCCAAGGGGTCACCGGCTCGCGGCGGGCATATTCAACGGCCTCCGTTCTGTACCTATCCTCACCGGTGCGGCGGAACATCTCGCATGCAGCCAACTCCATGTCATCCACCCAGTTATCCTCTTCGTAGATGTAAGGTGAGACCACCGAGGCGGTCTGACAGACACCAGGTTTCGCTACTCCGGCATCGTAGGCGGCATGCGCCTTGGCACCGATCTTTTCAGCGAACTCAGGATAGAACGGCTTCAAGATCTCAGCGCCGAGAGCGAAGTCCGAAGCGAACTTCCCCGCTGTGCTGGCAATGCCCGTGGTCTTGTTCCTGTCGCCACGCCTGCCTCTTTGCTGAGGCTCGCCGGAGCAGAACCAGACAGGCCTACACTCCCCTTTTCCCCAACCGTAGTCAGCCATGTCGTCACTCGGGACACGCATTCCGATGTGGTCACGGTCATCCGCGATCTGGTTGTACATCTCCCCTGGCTCGGGGTTCATCTTGTCAAGCCATTCGAGGCCCCAATAGATCTCATCCACAATGTCAGGGATTCCGTTCCTGCCCGGAGTGCCGTCAGCCAGATGGTTGTCCGAGAACGCCTCCGGATTGCTCTGGTAAGCGAACATCATCTGATAAATCGCGTTGGCCGAGGTTGTTGTGTATTGCAGACAGTCCGAGGCATCGTGCCAGCCGCCGGTCACATCAAGGAAGGTGCTGTCCTTTTTGGGGTCAGGATGCCCGACGATGATCCCGTCCTTTCTGTGGCAGCTGTCTTTGAAGAATGGATTCCAGCCGCAACGCTGCTGACGCATATAGTTCAGCACGAAATCCGCCGTTCCATCATAAACCGTGGGATTAATCGGGAATATCTCAGAGCGGGTCTCGCCACCAGATGACAATACCTTAATATAGTAGGCGCCATCGGTCTTCAATGCACTGAAATCCAGACGGCAAGTTGTCTTCATCTGTCCGAGCGTCCCCGTCGGCCTTACAACATCAGACTTCCAGGCAACCTCACCGGCAAAAGCATCAACCAACTCAAATCCGTTGACTTGCACGGCCTCCTCACTCATAAAGACCGCGACCTTGGTGGCTTCCGGAAGGTAGCCTATCTGGTTGATCCTGACCCAAGAGCCGGCGAAAGTCTGGACGGCGGCCAACGCAAGGACCGCAATGGTAATCAATCTTTTCATTATCCTGTGGTTTATGCTGCAGATCCCGAAAATCAATTAATGTGCACATAAAGATACAAATTTAGGAAAATTAGCCGTCCCAAAAGTAGAAAATGCTTACTTTTGCGAAAATTGAACTGCATAATGGAATATTCCAGCATAAGGATAGGCAACGGCTACGATGTGCACGCCCTCAAGGAAGGGCTGCCGATGTGGCTCTGCGGAATCAAAATCGAAAGCGAAACCGGTTTTGTGGCTCATTCGGACGGCGATGTGGCGATCCATGCGCTGTGTGACGCCCTTCTGGGAGCGGCTGCGTTGGGAGACATCGGGCTGCATTTCCCGGACAATGACGACAAATGGAAAGGCATTGACAGCAAGCTGCTTCTGAAGGAAGTGATGAGACTGGTAAGGGCCAAAGGCTACGAGTTCGGCAATGCCGACATCACGATAGCCCTGCAGGCCCCGAAACTGCGTCCTCACATAGACACAATGCGCTCAAAGCTCGCTGAAGTAATTGGAACAGACATAGATAACATTTCTGTCAAGGCCACAACCACCGAACGTCTCGGCTTCGTCGGCAGAAAGGAAGGATGCGAGGTCTGGGCGACAGTCATCATATTCAAGGCATACTGACATTCTACGGCATCGAATCGAATCACACTCTTGCATTCAGCAAAGTTGTGACAATATGCACAGAGCCCACCACAAGCAACACCCCTTCCACTACCAACAAAATGAAGGCCCACCCAATAATTGAAGACTTTCGTTTCGTCTTGTCATTACACAAGGCAATTATACTAAGGGTTAAGGGAAACACTCCAAGCAATGGACACAAAACAGTTCCGATGACAGATAAAACAAGTCCTGTCCTTACCCGTTTATCAATAGCGCTCATAGACATAACACTTCAATCAGGCAATCAACAAATGGAGCCACAAATATAATCTCCAACACTATGACCAAATATAAAAAAATATTTCATATTTTTACAACACATTACAAACAAAAGCACTAATATGAGCCCTTTATCAGTCATTATCACAGTACTGGCGTACTTCGCCGTGATGTTCACAGTGTCCTGGATCTCCTCTCGCAACGCGGACAACGCGGGATTCTTCAACGGAGGACGGAAAGCCCCATGGTGGATCGTGGCGATCGCGATGCTCGGAGCTCCGATGTCCGGAGTGACTTACGTCTCCGTACCGGGAATGGTCGGTGTGGGTGGCACTGCGATGGGCTATATGCAGATGGTGCTCGGATTCTTTGTGGGCTACATAATCATAGCCTTTGTCCTTACACCTATATTCTTCAAGATGAATATGGTGTCGATCTATCAATATCTTGATGATCGGTTTGGAGTTTCCTCACACAAGACAGGAGCGTGGTTCTTCTTCATCTCCAAGATTTTGGGTGCTGCCGTGAGACTGTTCCTCGTGTGTGTGACCCTCCAGCTGATGATCTTCGAGCCGCTCCATCTGCCGTTCATCCTGAACGTGATCATTTCAGTGGCCATCGTGCTGCTGTACACATTCCGTGGCGGGGTGAAGTCCGTGATCTGGACGGACACCTTGAAGACAGTCTGCATGATTGTGTCTATCGTGCTAGCCATAGTCTTCATTGCCAAGGACCTTGGGCTAAGCTTCTCAGGCGTGGTGCAAACGGTGCGTGAGAGTGACTGTTCAAAGATGTTCTTCTTCGATGATGTTAACCACCCTGAATATTTCTGGAAGCAGTTTCTGGCGGGCGTTTTCACTGTGATCGCGATGACGGGTCTTGATCAGGACATGATGCAGCGCACACTGAGCAGCCGCAACGCGAAGGACTCGCAGAAGAACCTGATCACCAGCGGATTGTTGCAGATTCCGGTGATATTCCTATTCCTCTGCCTTGGAGTGCTCCTGTACATATTCGCCGGGCAGAAGGGCATCTCAGAGGTTGGTGACACCCTGTTCCCGGCAGTGGCTACTGGCGGCTATCTGCCTGCTATCGTGGGGGTTCTGTTCGTGATCGGACTCGTGTCGTGCGCGTTTGCGGCGGGAGGTTCGGCTCTGACTGCGCTGACCACGTCGTTCACGGTGGACATCATCGGCACCAAGGGAAAGAGCGAGGATCAGGTGACTTCCGTCAGGAAGAAGGTGCATCTGCTGATGGCGTTCCTAATGGGAGTCGTGATCTTCGTCTTCTATCTGCTGAACACGAAATCTGCAATCGACGCGGTTTACAAGCTTGCGAGCTACACTTACGGACCGATCCTGGGAATGTTCGCGTTCGGGATATTCACAAAGAAGAAGGTCAACGACAAATGGGTGCCGCTGGTGGCCGTCGTAGCTCCGGTTCTTTGCTTCATACTCCAGAGCAACTCAGAGAGATGGTTCGGGGGCTACAAATTCAGTTATGAGCTGCTTCTTTTCAACGCTTTGTTCACGATTTTGGGACTTTGTCTGCTAATTCGCAGAAAAAAGTCGAATTAATTTTGGCAATTCAGGATAAATACCTATTTTTGCAGTCCCGTTGCAAAGGTACACGGGACATCATTGAGATATGGTGTAATGGTAGCACTACAGATTCTGGCTCTGTCAGTGAGGGTTCGAATCCTTCTATCTCA
>CAKVBK010000015.1 GCA_934725285.1 uncultured Bacteroidales bacterium
GCATACTATCATCCGTAAAAACTATGGCGGATGAGACGGCATCCTACAAGGTTTCCACATACACCGCAAAGAATGGTTTCCCTTCGAACATCACAAATGTAATTGACACCGACAATCTTGGGAGGGTATGGCTTGCTACAGACAATGGATTGGTATGTAACGCGAACTACGCCGTCGCGACATACCGATCCACTGAGTCCAACATCAATTTTCTCAAGAACAACAATGTTCTGGACATCGCTATCGAGAATGACACCATTTGGATGATAACCAGTTACGGACTTGAATATTTTAACACTTTAACACGCACGGCCTCACAAATCAATGATCCAAGAATCAATTACAGAGGACTTCACAAGATCTGCATCAAAGATAGCAAGCATCTTATTCTTGGCGGAAATGACCAGCTTCTTATGGTCAACAAAAAGGACAATAGCATCTCTGATATCTCCACCATCAGCGATGGGCACCGGATCCCGGATGTCAAAGACATCATACGTGACTATAACGGCAACATCTGGATCACCGCCAAAGACGCGACATTATACCTCATAGAATGTAATTCATCGGGACTGACAGAATTTCCGGAGGATGATATTAAAGACGGAACTCCTGACATTTTATCAGACAAAGCCGAGAATCCGGTGGTAGTCAGTACCTGGGACAACGACCTTATCGTGATCGACAGGGCACATCCGTTCTCAATTACCAGAGTCAGGCTGCATAACAAGTGCGGTACAATAAATTCATGTGAAGTTGATGACGAGGGCAGCATCTGGATAGCCACAGAAAACGGAGTTTTCAAAATGTCAACTGACGGCGACATCTCCGATGTCCTTGAGTCTACCGATCTGGATTCCGACTGGAAAAGAGGGCGTTATCTATACGTTAAATATATTGAGGAGGGTACGGTAAGCCTGTCATGTGTCGGGAAAGGCACCCTATTCCTGAAAAGAATGAGACAGGAAGTGAAAACATACTCTCCGGCAGAAGCGGGAGCCATCAACAGTACCTCAAATACGATAGCTCAAGACTGGAATGGACTTTTATGGATCGGGACAGAAGGAAGACCTATCTCCTTTTTCGACAAGGACAGCGGAAAATTCATCAAAGAACCATCTTCGATCAGAATGATTACAGGAATTTCCGCCGTTGACTACCTGTGCTGCATTCCAGAAGAGAAGCGTATGTTCATGGCCGCAAGGCAATCCGGAATATGGGAATATCAAGAAGGACATCCCTTGAAGCAATACTCTACAACAGAGCACAATGCAGTGAGTCGATGTCTGGGAGTCGACAAAAGAAAAAACATTTGGGTCGGAACAGACAGAGGAATATTCTTGATTGTACGTGACGATGAGCGATACAAAGTTCTGGAGCCTGACTCATTCAACAAGAAGATTCGCTATCCGAAAGTCCGCGACTTCGCGTTTGAAGATCCGCAAAAAGTATGGATAACCACTAATGACCAAGGTGTATATAGTGTTGAGCACGAGGGGAAGTCATTCCTCAACATAAGGCACTATTGCATCGAAAACAAGAACCTCACCTGCAACAATGTCAACTGCATCCACATAAATGGCGACGGAATGGTCTTCATCGGGACGCACGACTCTGGCCTTCTGGCCTACAATGCCGAGGACGATAAATTTGTCTCTGTCGGAGAAAACAATCTGATTGTGGAAAGCATTTCCTCAATAGTGGAGGATTCCACCGGGATCCTATGGATCACCACATCCAATGGTTTCTTAAGTTATTCTCCTAAATCCCAAGGATCAAAACTCAAAAGATACTCCAGTGACTACTTCAACAAGAATTACTCTTTCATTCCAAATTCCGCTTGGAGTGACGGACAAACCATGGTTTTCGGAGGCTATGGAGGAATCAGTGTGTTTCAAATCTCCGACATCAGAAGAAAACATGTCCTTCCTCGCCCGATGATTGTCGGCATCGCCATCAACAATATTTTCCTTGCGGATATTCCTAAAAAAAGAATAGACGGAATCACCGACAAATTCCCGCCTTTCACAGAAAGGATGGTGCTGAGACACAACGAAAACAAGTTGCGGTTCAATTTCGCCAACATCTACTATGATGTGTCACAGAATCCGAAATATTCATACATGCTGAACGGCATTGATAAAGGATGGCAATACACAGATGCGAGAAGAGCCACGGCAAGCTACCAGAATCTACGCCCGGGAAAATATACTTTCTCTGTCAGGGTCCAGGAGCCGGACAACAACTGGTCGGACGCGAGAACAGTGGATTTCACCATCATAAAGCCGTGGTGGTGCCGCACGTGGGCGATCATAATCTATCTGGTGATCATCTTTGGCATCCTCACTCTTATTATACGTAACCATAACAGCAGGAGACACGTGCGGTCCCTTATGCAAGAAGTTGACAAGTTGGTGAGCGACAAGAACCGCATCATCAAATTCTTCAGCATAAAGGACGACACCACAACAGACACAGACAAACAAATGATCGACCTGATTGTCACTCTTATCCAAACCAACCTCTCAAACCCAGACTTCGATGTCAGCATGCTTCAAGACAAGATGAATATGTCAGCAAGCACACTCTATCGGAAAGTCAAGGCATTGACGGGAATGTCACCGAGTAAATTCATACAGAATGTACGGCTGAAGCAGGCCTGTTCGCTTCTTATAGCCAAGACAAGCAATGTGTCTGAAGTGGCTTACAAGGTAGGATACACAGACCCTAAATACTTCAGCAGCAACTTCAAGAAAGAATTCGGCATAACCCCGTCCGAGTACAGGAACCAATCAATGAGACAATCGGGAGAAGAATCCCAGCGTTAGCCAATTATGAATTCCGCGACAAGTTCCTGTTCGGTGGTCACGGCTGTCATATCCTCACTCGTGGAACTGAGCTCTCCAGCATATTTTCTGAACGAATCTTCAAACCAGTCCATCGCCATCTTTGTCAGCCTCCTTGTCACCTTGGGATTCTCATGCGAGACATCATTGGTCTCGTAAACATCTTCTTTGAGATTATATAGTTCCGCCCTTGTACCGTCATAGTTGACAATCAACTTCCAGTCACCTTCACGCACACACACATTCGGACTTCTGGTCTGATAAGCGTTATCAGGAAGTTTTTTCCCCACAAAATGTTTCCCGAACTCCCAGAAAAGAGGACCTCTCCGCTTCATGGCTTTTCCATAAAGGAGCCGGCTGAAATCAACACCGTCAAGTTCGTATCCGTTTGTGTATGGATGCTTGTCACCTATAATACTGCAGATGGTTGGGAAAATGTCCACACTGCACAGAATGTCTCTGTCATTTCTTTGGCCAGGCTTGATGACCGAAGGCCATCTGATCATGAACGGCATTCTGATTCCTCCTTCATAGAGCGTTGCCTTCTGGCCTCTGAGGCCTGCTGTCCGACGGTTCTTATAACTTGGGTTAGGGCCATTGTCGCTCGTGAAGATGACAATCGTATTGTCCGCGATTCCAAGATCCTCAAGACCTTTCATGAGACGTCCTACCTGCCTGTCCAATTCAAAAAGGACAGGAGTATAGTTGAATTCCTTCTCCCAATATGCGTTTTGTTTTCCGCCAGCCACTCCGTTGTCATACTCTTTCTGACTTGGCACATACGGGGTGTGCATATCATCCGGCCAAAGATTGACATAACACGGCTCTCCTTTATGGCGGGCAAAGAAATCAAGAGTCTTATCCACGAAATAAGCTGTCCTGTCCCACCTTTTTATGCTGTCTCGGTCACTCCATATCCAGTTGGACGCGGTGATGGCTGGATCAGGATCCGGACTTTCCCATGTGGAAGCGTATTCGTCAAAACCATATTCAGAGATCTGTGGCATATCCTTCACGTCACGTCCGCCCCCCATGTGCCATTTACCAAAATGCCCTGTCGCATAGCCGTCCATCTTCAACGCCTTCGCCAAAGTAGGGGCTTCCGCAAGAAGATAATCATTGGATTCGTTTCTCCTGTTGCTTCTCTTGTCATTGAGGAATGTGGTCACTCCCCATTTCGTCGGGTACATACCGGTAGTGACACCAACCCTTGACGGTGAGCTTATCGGACAAGAGGTATAGTACTGACTGAATATTATCCCTTCCTTGCCGATCCGATCGATGTTCGGGGTCAGGGTAAACATTCCACCATAAGCGGAAATGTCTGAATACCCCATATCATCAATATAAAGGAGAATCACATTAGGCTTACCCTCTCTCCGGCTTGACACACCTGCCGGATTATCAGCCATCGACACGCCCATATTTCCGAGCGCGGCGGCAAAAGCGGCGGGGATGATTGCCGCTTTGTTCAGTTCCCTGTTCATACTCATCATTTAAGAACATTTTTATTTTGGAAATCAAGAATCACATCATCAATCCATATCGTCCCAGGTTTCGCATTCCCAAGATAGAACACAAGCTGGTATCTGCCGCTTTCCGGAAGGTCTATGTCCTTGAAAAGGAACTTTCCTCCCTTCCTTGAGAGTTTCAAGAGCTTGTCAAACGGTTTTTTGTTTATATCTTTGAGGTTTTCCAACCTAAAATAAATCTCGTTCGCCTTGTCTGATTTGTAAGTGAACCCAATGTTCACCTTGGAAGGTTCGTTCAACGGAAAGACCCATTTAAGCACTGAGTTTGCCGGTCTGTTTCCCGAAGCACGGACATCAATTCTTGCCGTATTGCCATTTATCTCATCATCAATACTGAATGCGACATCAGTTGGTTTTTCACAAGCCATACCCCAATCTCCCAGATTGTCAGCGAAATCACCGTTGATATGGCGCTTAAATACTCCTTGCCGCTCACCATATCCCCTTGAGTCAAGAGGATACGCATGAACCCTTTCAGCCCACATTTCCCAAGCATTGAACATGTACTCCACTCTCTCCGGATACTTACCTGAAAGATCGTGAAGTTCCGTAGGATCTGTCTCCATGTCGTAGAGGCAAGGCTTGGAGATATCCCATGGGCGGCCTTCAAGATTCTTCACAACCATCTTCCATTTTCCATCCCGGGCGGCGATGTTGACTTCATGCTCCCAAAACGTCATTCCCCTACCGGTTGTCTTTCCACTGAAATTCGGAACCAGACTGACCCCCTCCAACGGAAGTATTTCGTTACCTTTGAACGCTTTCGGGTATTCGACACCTGCGACATCAAGACATGTCGCCATGATGTCCGCGAAGTAACCATATTCCCTGATCCAAGTGCCGTTGTACTTTCTGTCGATTCCGGCAGGCCATGAGACAACCAGCGGTGACGCTATCCCTCCCTCGTAGGTGAAATGTTTATACTCCTTGTAAGGTGTGCTGCTGAGATTCGCCCAATTCTTTCTGTAACTCTCGTACGAACCATCCTTGCCGGTCAGTTCCTTGGTCTTCCCTCCGCTGACATGCTCGGCACATGCGCCATTGTCACTCATGAACATGATAAGCGTGTTATCAAACTGTCCCCTATCCTTCAGGGCCTTGACAATCTTGCCTATTCCTTGGTCCATCGCATCCACCTGAGCGGCATAAATCGCCATTCTCCTGCTGAAATCAGTTTTCTGTTCATCGGTAAGAGAATCCCACGACGGCACGTCAGAGTCACGGTCTGACATTTCTGTTCCTTTCGGGAAGAGCCCCATGGCCACCTGACGCTCGAACCGTGCCACCCTAAGTCTGTCCCAACCATCCTTGTAGGCGTCCTCGTACTTTTCTATATCCTCATCAAGGGCATGCAACGGCCAATGCGGGGCATTGAAAGCCATGTAGAGGAAAAGAGGCTTCTCCCGATAGTCATGCCTTGCGATGAAGGCGGACGCGCTGTCGGCAAGGGATGTTGTGATGTAGAAACCATCGCCATTCTTCCTGACACGCTCATTGTCGTTGGTCATGGATGTGTTGAAATAGTTCGACGCACCTTCAACTATACCGTAGAATCTGTCAAATCCACGCTGTCTCGGCCAGCCAGACTTATTGTCACCCTTACACATACGATCCGTGCAAAGATGCCACTTCCCTGACATATACGTACCATACCCTTGTGACCCAAGAGCTTCCGCAATTGTCACACAATTATTATTGAGGTGTCCTTGATATTCCGGTGAGGTTATGTCCGCGGCAGCCATCCAACCCATTCCTGCCTGATGGGGATAAAGTCCTGTCATCAACACAGCACGCGACGGACAACTACGGGCATTGTTATAGAACTGCGTCCACCGAATGCCGTTCTTCGCAAGATTATCAATATTCGGGGTGTTGATCTCACCACCATAACATCCGATGTCCGAATATCCCATGTCATCGGCAAGGATGACAACGATGTTCGGCCTTGTCCGATCATTTTGTCCCTGAGCCGATGTGGCAAGACCGATAAAAGGTAAGGCCGCCATTGCAAGACACTTTACATTAGTCATGTTCACCTATTGATTTTTAGTTATTATTTCCAACATTATTAATTTGTTGCAAAGTTAGAGGAATGGCGGTTTCCTATGGTTTAAAATTCATTCATTCTGGTCATGAATATCACCCAAAGGCCATTTTGCGTATTTTCCGGGGCGTTTAATAATATATATTTGTACCAAAGACACAATACTGCGAAAGCCACATTTCAGGTAACAACAAAATATTCATAAGCAATGTTAAAAAGGATAGCCGCTGCGGCGGCAGCGGTAACCGTCCCTCTCGTTCCAGGGATCGCCGCACCTCAGGTAAAAGAAAGGCCAAACATCGTCGTGATCATCGCCGATGATCTCCTCTCCTCCGAAATCAGTTATCTCGGAGGGAAGAATATCACCACGCCGAACATAGACAGAATCGCGCGGGAAGGTGTAAGTTTCACACATAACTACGCCTCCATGGCCATGAGCGTACCAATCCGGGCCTCAATGTACACCGGGCTGTATCCGGTCAGAAACGGGTCGTACTCAAACCATAGAGACACGTACTATGGAACCAAGACTGTTAATGAATATATGCCGGAAGAAGGCTACAGGGTAGGACGTACCGGAAAGGATCATCCTGTCACGAAGGATGTCTATCTATTTGACGAGATCCCCGGATTTACGGTAGGCTGCACAAGCAAGAAAGCGCCATATTCAGTAGAAGGCATCAAGAAGTGGATAAGCGAAGGGGCGGAGCCTTTTCTGCTCTATGTGTGCAGCATAAATCCGCATGCTCCATGGACATGGGGTGACCCGAGCGAATTCGATCCGGACAAAATTGTCATGCCGGACAACTGTGTGGACAGTCCCGAAATGAGACAGATTTTCTGCAAGTATCTTGCCGAGGTCAGAGCGTTGGACAACGAGGTCGGCTCCGTCTATGAAACACTCAAGGAAACCGGGAAACTTGACAACACCATCATCATGTTTCTTGGCGAGCAGGGGCCACAGTTTCCAGGTGGGAAATGGACTCTTTGGAATCCGGGAGTCCACAGCGCGCTGTTCGCCAGATATCCAGACAGGATCAAGGCCGGAACCACATGTGACGCCATAGTCCAGTACGAAGACTTACTGCCTACATTTATAGACATTGCGGGAGGCATGCCACGTCTGGAACTTGATGGCATAAGTTTCAAAAAAGCGCTTTTCGGCGAGTCAAACTCTTGTCGGAAATATGCCTTTGGCATACACAACAATATTCCGGAAGGTACACCGTACCCGATAAGAAGCATCAGGGATGACAGATATGCCCTCATCCTGAATCTTGCTCCCGACTCTGCCTACTACGAGAAACATCTGATGAGGCCTGATGGCGGACCGACCAATGTCTGGCCCGCATGGCTAAAATCTGCGGAGACAGACAAGAGGTCACAACAACTTATCGACCGTTATGTCAGGCGTCCCGCCGTTGAGTTTTACGATGTCTTGAACGACCCTTGGGAAATGAACAACCTCGCCGGAGACAAAAAGTACAAGGCAAGGATAGCGAATATGCAAGAGGCGTTATTCAAATGGATGGAGGAACAGGGAGACACTGGAGCGGACATGGACAAACCATTCCAAAACAGAGCTGAAGTTGCCCGGAAACAGATAAAGGGACATGACTCCATCAAACCCGCCATGCCTGAGCAACCGTACGGCAAAGGCAAGAAAGGGTTCAAAGCGCCAAAGGAATGGGAAATCACAACACCATAAACATGAGACATATTCAGAGAATATCCCTGACGGCCTTGTCACTGGCCTCCTCAGTGGTTGTCGCAGCTCAACAAAAGCCTAATTTCGTTATAATCATGACCGATCAGCAAAGAGCCGACCTGACAGGCAGGGAAGGGTTCCCCGTGAACCTCACACCTTTTGCTGACAAGATGGGAAGTGAAGGAACATGGTTCGACCATGCCTACACATCCTGTCCAGCCAGCGCTCCGGCCAGAATCTCCATGCTGACAGGAAGGTTCCCAAGATACACAAGGGCGGACTCAAACCACAACATCGAAGACGCCGTATTCGATAAGGATCTGTTCACCGTGGCGAAAGAGGCAGGCTACCAAACGATCCTCGTGGGCAAAAACCACACTTACATGAACAGGGAAAGTGCGGACTACTGGGTTCCGTTCAACCATCTTGGAGAGGAGGGTGACAAATCAGCCCTGACCGAGGAAGACAGAAAGTTTGACAGTTTTCTGGAAGGAACCTCGTTTTATGCATCCCTTACCCCGTCTCCCTATGGTCTGACACACCAGATTCCTTACAGGATGGTCACAAAGGCTTTGGAATGGGTGAAAGAGCATGGCGACAAACCTTTCGTGATGATTCTGTCATTCCCGGAACCCCACAATCCGTACCAGGTCTGTGAGCCCTATTTCTCAATGTTCGACGGACTGATCCCACCGGCAAGAACCGACTCCACCGCACTTGACGCGAAAGGTGAGAAGTTCCGTCAGCTCTACACTATGATGGGCATGGGACATAAGGACTTCAATAAAAATCTGGAGAGGCTCAGAGCCAACTATATGGGCATGATCAGACTTATCGATGACCAGATGAGACGGTTTATCGAGGGGATGAAAGACATCAATGAATATGACAACACTACCTTCGTCATCACCTCCGACCACGGAGACTACGCCGGAGAATACGGCATGATGAAAAAAGGAGCTGGTGTCGTGGATCCGATCACCAGAGTTCCGATGGTCTGGTTCGGGAACGGTGTCAAGAAAGCAGGATTACGTGACGATCATGTCTCTATTGTGGACATCATGCCTACGGCATGTGAGGTAATGGAAGCGGGGATCCCGTCTGGAGTCCAAGGTCGAAGCCTTACCGAGATGCTTTCCGGTAGGGATTATCCGAAAGAGGAATTCGCCAGTGTGATTTCCGAAGCCGGTTTCGGAGGCCAGTTCATCACAAAGGAGGACAATGCCGACTATGTGAAAGAGGGTGCCGTAGGAAAGAAAGGGCTCTTCTTCGATGAATTGAACACATGGAGTCAGAGCGGAACAATCAGCATGGTAAGGAAAGGAGACTGGAAACTTGTCATGGACATGCACGGCAACGGGGAGCTTTATGACATGAAGAAAGACCCGTCAGAGATGAACAACCTCTTTAAATCCAAAAAACATTCAAGGAAAAAGGTCGAAATGATGCAGGAACTGCTGAAATGGGAGATTGGCCTTAATGATCCGATTCCTGTTCCACATCATAGATACCGTTTCAAAAGATACAAACACAATTATCTGTTCTTCGAATAGACAAAAAAAGCGTCGGCCCGCTTTGGTCCGACGCTTTTTCTTCTCTCACATAAAAAGTTAAAATCCTTCCCACTCGTTTATCTTGACACCGTTCCCCTGATCATCCCGTATCCTGTTCCTGAACACGAGAATGTCCTCAGCGGTGTATTCCTTACCTCCTACCACATATTTGTACCTAAGAATGAACGTCTTTGTGGAAGCGTTATAGGTTGATTCGCCGTTCGCTGTCACTTCCACTCCAGATTCCGGATCAGGCGTGATGGCAACCTTCCCGCCTCCCGATGTCGGGACGCCCAACAACATCGAGAAGTCTACCGTCTTGGCCGGATCAGCCGCCGTGCCATAAGGATCTGCGATCATTCTCAATGTGTTAGGCCCGGCCGTAATCAACTGACGGACGCTTGTGGTCTCGGTGGAAACAGACTCATAGTTCCTTGACTCACCTCCAACCTCAACGGTTTTCCCTGAATACTGATAATAACCAAATTGCTTGGCCAGATATTTCAAATGAAGCACCATATAGTCTTTGCCGACAGGGATTGTGTCCACATCAGCCGCCGTAAGTCTGAACGGAATCACATACTTGCCTGTCATCGCCATCGGATCCGAGACAAATTTCGTGGAATCAATCGTAACCGGCATGTATCCTTTGAGTTCGCCTTTACGCACGATGATGGTGGAAGGATCCGAACATGAGTAATAGTCGGAAGGCATAAGAGTACATCCTTCGGGCACAAGAGACGGATCAATCTCATAGGTCGCCTTCCTATTCCTATCGTTTTTCTCAAGGCCTGCGAAAACCACCCCTAACTTAAACCTAAGCCCCTCACCTACAACTAACTCTCTATTATATTCCTGATACGTGAAAAGCATAGCCTTCGTAGGATACTCCACGATGTCATCATCAAAACCACAACCCGTGAAAGTCAAGACAGAGAATGCTAATAAATATACTAACGCTTTGTTTTTCATATTATTGCAATTATTAATTCCAACCTTTGTTTTGGACAAGTCCGGCGTTGTAAACCTCCGAGTAAGGAATCGGAGGATAAGCGGCCCTGAAGTTCCTTCTCTCAAGTTCCATGATATTGTAGCCATCCTCCGTGGACTCCACACCATACACCGGAACATTCAGTCGGGAAGCCCAGTCACCGTCACCGGCATACCACCTCCTCAGATCATAATAGTACTGACCTTCGAAGCAAAGTTCCACCCTTCTCTGGAGTCTCACATATTCACGGAACTTGTCCTCGTCAGTGCCAATGACAGTGTTAAGGTAAGTGTTACCGGTCTTGTTATACCTAAGTAAAATCCTATTAAGAGCGTCCTTTGCCGTAAAGCCTATATTCTCCGGATCCGACGAGACACCCCACGCCTCGTTGGCAGCCTCCGCATACATGAGATACAGTTCCGGAAGTCCTATTATGACACATGCCCTCGGAGTCCCCTTAACCGCATTGGAAGGTCCGCAAATCACTTGCGCACAGTTGAGAGCCTTTTTCAGATAATATCCAGATCTTGAGGTGCAGGTCAAAGGGTTATACCGCTCGGAACCCGAGATGTCAATGGTATAAGCGCCTATCTTTCCGCCATCCCTTCCGACAAACAGATCCAGTCTGGAGTCTCTGCCGACAAAAGGTTTGGCCGGATTATACGATGGACTCTCGGCAATCGGATAACCTTGGACATCAGTGAAAGAATCCACGAGATTCTGCGTGATGTTCAAGTTAGCGTTTCCGTACAACGCCGACGGATAATTGTTACCTTCAAGAGTCTTGTCTCCCGTCACCCACTTGCCTTTCAAGATGACATTATCCTGAGTGATCGATGTGTTGTTGATCTTATTGAAATAATATTCCTCATAAGAGAAGAATTTGGTGTTGATCCCTCCGACGGCCTTGATCGCCTCGGCGGCCGCTTTTGCAGCCTCAGCCCATCTTGAATCGTCATTCTCCTTATTATACGCCGGAGACGCATAGAGCAGAAGGGTCTTGGCCTTGATGGCCTTTGCGGCGGCACCGCTAATGTGTGGGCTCAACGACTGGTTATACACCACATCTGTCGTTCCTTTGTAAAGATCGGGAAGTTTTCCTGCCAAGACAGCGGAATCACAATCATCCACAATCGCCTTGACGCATTCGGAAAGAGTCGCCCGGGGAATATTCAAACTTTGACTTTGGTCCAGAACCTTATTCTCCACAAGAGGCACTCCAAGCATCCGGCCATCGACACCCTCGCCGGCGAAATTCCGTAAAAGGTCAAGATAGTACCAAGCCCTCAAAGCGTAAGCCTCTCCTTTGAGTCTCCAGAACATCTTCATGTTGTTCTCGTAATCCGTATCATTGTTGAGGGCAAAGAATCTGACAGGTGTCCTGTACTCATGGTCATCATTGAGAACCATCCTGTTAAGGAATATGTTCAGAAGTCTGATGTTGGCATAGTCGGCCGACCAACAGTTGAGAGGATTGGAAGCCGGCGAGAGCCTTCCTGTCCCTGAAGTATAATACTCCCCGCTGAAGTCCCTCACAACGGCATTATCCGTCATCGCGTCCATCGCCAGATTAAACATGGACGGCAGATTGTTGTACGCTGCATTAAGCGGTCCACAGAAGTAAGCGGGATCATCCAGTACCTCAGGCCCTCTGGTGTTGTCAGTCTCCGGTTCAAGGAAATCACAGGAGGCCATCGCCACAATGGCGGCCGCATAAAAGAATATATTCAATATTTTCATTTTTTTGATTTTAGAATTAGAATGAGAATGACACTCCGCCCGTGAACGCTCTCATGAGAGGATAATCCGCGACTCCACCCAAGACATATTCCGGGTCAAGGTCATCAATCTCTGACACTGTAAACAGGTTTGTTCCTCTCACAAAGAGTTTTACATTGTTGATTCTGACTTTGGATGTCACGGATTCCGGAAGAGTGTATCCCAATTCGACGTTCCGGATCTTGAAAAATCCGCCTTTCGCCACCCACCAGTCCGAATCTTGAAAATTATTTGTCGCCTCGTCCGCATGAAGCATCGGATGCTTGTTCCCGTTCGGGAGACCGGTGTTGATGACATCCGAATACTTTCTGGATCCGTAGATCTGATAGTATTTGTTCGTAAGCATCGTGTTGAAACCGGCAAGTCCATAGCCAAGAACATCAATATTGAAACCTTTATACTTAACGCCAACATTGATCCCATACTGGATGGAAGGAGTAGTGTTCGCGATCAGGGTCCTGTCGGCATCGTCAATGTAGCCGTCTCCGTTCCGGTCCTCGTATTTGAGATCTCCGGGATAGACCTTGCCCTCGAAAGGCTGTACAGGAGAAGCGTCTATGTCCTCCTGATCGGCAAAAGTCCCGATCACATGATAGCCCAGAACATCTCCGACACTCAGGGTTTTGCGCAATCCGGCGAGAGCGTCAGGATAATCCACGTCAAATTCCTTGGTCGCCTTGGACTTGCTCCATGTAATGTTTCCTCCAAGATTGACTTCCACTTCACCGAATCTTTTTGTAAACGCAAGTTCAGCCTCCGCTCCGTACGAACGTAAAGACTTAAGATTGTCATACCTCAGTGAAGCTGTCGATCCGACAACTCCTGGCGTCACATCGGCACGATTGGCTATGATACCGGTAAAATCGTTCAGAAAGCCACCTACGGAACCATGAATCACATTGCCCAAGAATGAGAAGTCAACGCCATAGTTAAGTTCCCTGGATTTCTGGAAAGTGATGTCTGGATTTCCTATCTGCATGGCTTCCACAATGTTGTTGAAAGATGTGAATTGATCAAACGATGACCCTATTCCATAAAGTGTCTTGTAGTAATAGTTGGCCACAAGACCGTCAGAGTTGTAATTTGTCGATCCCAAAACACCATAGGAGGCATGAAGTTTAAGGAAATTGGTCCAAGCGACATCCTCCATGAAGCTTTCATTGGAGACAATCCATCCGAGACCGACGGTCGGGAACAAGCCAAATCTATGTTCCTTCGCGAAACTCGGAAGTCCGACATAGTTCGCGGTCGCGTCAAGGACGTACCTGTCATCAAACATATAGTTGATCCATGCGGCCGCATTGACCCTTCTGATCGAATGGATGAACGCGCTGAAATTCTGACGCTGCATAAAGTACATCAAAACAGCCTTGAGTCTGTGTACTTCGTTAAATGTACGGTCATAGTTGGCTGTGGTTCTGAAATGCCAGCTTCTCCTTCCTCGCACATCACCCCTCACAAGACTTGTCACCACATTGTCATATCCCCAGTTTTCCGCGCTTGTGGCAGAGCCGTTCTCATCAAAATCCGTCGGTTGCCATACCGAGAAACCGCCATCTTTCCTGCTTGAGTACATATTATACACATCAAATGTCACGGATGGGCTGAGACTCAGTCCTCTGATCCATTGATCAAGGTCGAATTTGATGCTGAAATCAGATTGAAGATAGGAGAATTCCCTCTCCACGAATCCATTTCGAGTAAGCAGTCCAAGAGGATTGTCGCGTCTGGTAGGAATTCCGCCAAGAACATAATCATCATCTTTCCCCACCATGTCTCCAGGTATCAGAACAGGGAATTCATTAGGTCTAATGTCGGTGAGAAGACCGATAAACTGGTCTGCCGTTGAATTGTACCACCTTCTGGTCTGAAGGGCGGCGTTGATTCCGACTTTCAAGGTGATGAAATCAAATATTGTGTTGTCAACATTTCCCCTGACGGTGAATGTCCTGTCACTTTGTGGGTTAGAAGTGAACTTCTCAAGGCCTCTCTCATTCTGGAAGCCAAGGTTCATGAAATATTGTGTGTTCCTGCTTCCTCCGGTCATCTGAGCGTTGGCTCTGGTGATATTCATGTGATTTCTAAGGAAATACTTCTGAAAATCTACATCAGGATACTGATAGGGGCTGGTGCCGTCATATTTTGAAGGATCATAGAACGGAGTGAGACCACTGTTGGCCATCGCCCGATTATAGGCTGCGGCATAGTCTCTGGAATTGAGGTAACCAGGAGTGACCGTGGGAATCTCCACACCGGACTGCACATTCACCCTTACACCATTCTCGTACGCCTTTCCTCTCTTTGTCGTGACAAGGATGATGGCGTTCGTCTGGGCCCCACCATAAAGCGCCTTCAAAGAGGCATCCTTAAGAATCTCGACACTCTCTATGGTTTCCGGTTCGATGTAGTCCAGTGACCTCACGACTCCGTCCACCATAATCACTGGAGTTCCACCATTGGCCGCCCTGACAAATCCGCTCCATCCGTTGGTTGCCGGAACAGAGTTAGTCTTCCTGTAGAAAAGGCCGTTCAGTCTGCCTGAAAGCGCATCCATGATTGTAAGGGAAGGATATCCCTCCAAATCACATCCTTTAACCACAGAGTAGTTGCCGACAGCTCGGAACTCACTGATGGTCCCACCGTCCACGGTATGAAGGATATGTCCATCATCCTCATAGACAGGACAATCCGCCAGGACTACCTTCAAGGCCTGTCCGTCAATCGCCGAAAGTTCTATCACCTGGGTCTCGTAACCAGCCGCACTTGCCTTGAGGATGTCTGTCCTGCTGAATTTTCGCATTAGCTTTCCTTCGCCATCAGTGACATAGGTCTGTCTGTTCTGTGACGAGGACACAGTGGCATACCCAACAGGAGTACCGTTGTCCGACACCACCGTTATGGTGAACTCTGCCTCCGTCTTCGATTTCTTCTCTTTCCTGCCAGCACCATAGGAAGTGGCACATGCAAAAAGCAACGCCGACAACGTCAGCAATGAATATATCAGTTTATTTCTCATAATGATCATTATTCTAATCGGATATTACCACCCCGGATTCTGCTTGAAATGTGTTCCCATGTATGTGTCTTTCTGATCTATCGGGAACAGATTGTTCCTGTCCTCATAGACATGTGTCCTATAAGGAGTCGCGATCCTCTCATATTTGAAACCAGTAGGATATTCAGCGGATTTGTTCTTGAGTTTGGTGATGGAAACCCTATAGATGGCCTGGTCTATCTTCGTGCCGATGAGGAGTCTCCTGATGTCATAGAACCTATGGTCCTCAAAGCAAAGCTCAACCCTCCTCTCATTCTGGACTCTCTCCTTGAAATGTGTCAAATCCTGATATTCCTCCGGAAGATCAGCGATGCCTGCCCTGTTCCTGATAAGATCGAGAGCCTGTAGAGGGGAATATCGGCATCCATTGGAAGCTATCCTGATGTCCCAGCCGGCCTCGACCGCCGCTTCGGCGAAATTCAGATAAAGCTCCGACATCCTTATGTACGGCCAAACATATTTGAGCTGCTGGTTCCACACATTGCCCATGAATTTTCGCCAATATGTTCCCGTGCCGGTGAATCCATCATTGATGGCGCCTGTCGCCCCATACTTTACATCCGCGCTTCCCACAACATCGCTGCCCTCCGTCTGGTTCCAGATTTTCATGGTCTTTCCGGAATATGGAGTGGCCCCGTTATAAAGGACATCATGCTCGAACCTCAAGCCTCTCCCAACATAAGGATCTTGTTCATTATACCCTGACTTGGCATCACTTATAGGATAACCGTTCTCCATGTCAAAGCAATCCACAAAAGCCTGGTTGAGAGCTGAGGAATATTTCCCTCCAAGTGTTCCGGGAGGCCTGATTGTCTGAAGATAGGCAGCCGAACCCCAGGCGATCTGATACCTTCTTCCGAAAAGGACCTCCTTGGTGTAAACATCCGTGTTCTCACCTTTGAATATGTAATAGTAATTCTCTCCGGAAGCAAGCTTGTAACCATTATCCTCCGCCATCTTGATGGCCTCGTCACAGGCCTTGGCGGCTTCTTCCCAAAGATTGTCCCTGACGACACCGCCCTCGGTCGTAGCCTGAGGACTCGCCGCATAAAGAAGAGTTCTGGCATAGAAGGCCATCGCCGCCACCGAAGTCGGATGCTGCCAGTAGCTTCCGTCAACGGTCGGTGTAAGATACTCGGCGGCCGTCTTGAAATCCTTGGCGGCATTGAGATATGTTGTCCTCATGTCTTCCCTGTCAAAATCAAGATTCCCGGAAAGATCCAACGGCTCGGTGAAATACGGCATTCCTCCCCACCTTCGGCACAATTCGAAATATGCAAAGCCCCTGTGAAAATAGCACTGGCCAAGAATCCGTCTTCTGCCCTCGTCATCCCCAGGGTACATGTCGATATGGGATATTCCCATGTTACTGATCCTGACATGTTTCCATATTCTTGCCCAGACATCCTTATTGCACATTGTGGAACGCCCTGAGTTGATCATGGACAGGTAATCACCCGCCGCAGCCCAAAGATAAGGGACGGTGAATGAGATTGTTGACATGGAATTGTCGGCGATGTCATCCCATGAGCAGTAAGGAGCCTCCGCCGCCTGCAGGTACCGGATCATAGGGTTCTGCACCATCCATTCGACATACGCTTCATAGTTGGTCTTATTGCCGAAAACCTGTTCTTCGGTAAGAGCGGTGGTCTCCTCCCTCTTGTCAAGGTAATCGCATGACACCGCACACAGAGCCGCGGCTACTACATATTTAATTATGTTTTTCATTGCTGATATATTAAAATCCTAACTGAACACCTGCCGTGATTGTCCTTGTCATCGGGTAGAATCCGTTGGTAATCTCATTTCCTCCATCAGAGGCTTCCGGATCCCCAAGAGGGTAATCCGGACAGAAAGTGAAGAGATTGTTTCCTCTTACGAACACGCTCGCCGAAGACATTCTCACCTTCTTGACGATCCTCTCCGGAAGTTGATACGAGACATTGACATTCTTAAGCCTTGCGTACGACACATTATAGAGCGTCACATCCTTGATTGTACCATCCGTGATGTTGTTATGCTGCCTGTATGCCTCATTGTGCACAGCTGGATACCTTGCGTCAGGGTTGCTTGGGCTCCAGTAATCCAACTGATATTCAAACACCTGCTTTGACAGCCGGTGCAATGGCCATGCGAAGTTGTCACAGGCGAATCTCGTTATGTCGGACACGCCCTGAATGAGCACGTCCACCGAGAACCTTTTGTAGGTGACACCTATCGCAAGGCCGAAATTATATAAAGGATAGCCTTGCGAATAGCCCAGTTTGAATTGATCGTTCTCATCAATGATGCCATCACCATTGAAATCCACATACTCCGTGTAGCCAAGTCCGAGAGGGTTGCCTCCATAAGACGGTGATGTCATCAAGGCGTCGGCATCCTTAATGAAACCAGTGGAATGATACCCCTTGATCTGTCCTATCCTGTACCCGGCATCCTTACGGTAGTCCGGAGAGAACATAGGCTCATCCTTGTTTGTGATTCTGTTGTCACTGAAAGACATGGAAGGCTTGACAAGAAAGTGCCAATCTCTGTCTGGTGTGGAATACTGCCATTTCAACTCAATCTCATAACCTTTGGTCGAGGTTTTCCCAAGATTGACAGACTTGGATGTTATTCCGACATAAGTTGGAATCGAGCCTCTGTTCAAAAGGATTCCGTCACGATTCTCGTTGTAAAAATCCAGATTGACTGTGAGCATGTCATTCTTAAGGAAACTGAACTCGAAGCCGATGTCCCTTTTGGTGGCAACCTCCCAGGTAGCGTTCAAATTGGCCGCCTTGCTCTCGACAATCGGAGTGATTATCGTACCTTGTTGTCCCGGAAGCCCTGGAGTCCAGCAGTCACCACCACCATTCGCGAATTCTGAGACAAAAAGCCATCTTTCACTGGCAGCATCGCTTCCGACCTGCCCCCATGAGGCGCGGACCTTGGCCTTGTTGACATAACGCCTGAACCGCTTGAAGAATTTTTCATTGTGAAGATTGTACCCAGCGGCGAACGAAGGGAAGAAACCATATCTCTTGTCCGGAGAAAACTGTTCTGAGCCATTGTAGCCAAGGTTGGCCTCAAAAAGATACCTCCTGTCGAATGAATATGTGACACGCGCCGCTATTCCCTGTTGGTAACTAGGGAAAGAGACGTTGTTCTGTATCTTCCTTCTCTGCGCCACAATCATGCCCGTGACATCATGTCTGCCAAAAACACGGGCGTAGTTGACCGCACCTTCGTAATAGTAGTTCTTCATGTGCGAATCAATGTTGTCGGTCGTCACATTCGGCAGATTGACGGACTCTTCCCTGGCGTTTCCGTCACGTCCGACACGGCTTATCCATGTCCCATCCTTAAGAAGTTTATAGGAAAGAGCGTTGTAGGACACGGTTCTTAGCCAGTGGCTTTTGGTGTTATACGACACCAACGCCTTGACACTCAACCCTTCTGTGATAAAACTCAGATCCTGTTTCAAGGTCACCGATAAATTGATGTTACTGATCTTGTTGGATCTGCCGCCAGAAAAACTGTTGGCGACATAAGGATTCTCAGAGTTTGTGAGATCTGTAGTGCCAAGCCTGACGCCAGTCTCTTCCGGACGAACCGTGTCAGGATATTCATCAAGCACTGAAGCCGGATAGTAAGGAACACCATCCATCGGGCCCAAAGCGAAGATCGGTCTGTATTTTCTCTGCGGATTGGTCTCAAAGGGAGCGTTTCTCACACCGATGTAACCACCCGCGTCAACGGAAAGGGTTGTACTCTTGGTAAGTTTCATATCCACGTTGACACGGTAATTATACCTGTTATATTTATAAGCGGGATCGTAGTCCTCCTGCTTTTCTGTGTTGATGATGTCACTGTCATAGAGATAGCCCAAAGAGGCGAACACTCTGGCGAACTCGGTTCCGCCTGACACATTGATGTTGTATTTCTGACGGTAACCGGTCTTGAGCATGAAGTCCTGCCAGTCGGTGTCGGTATACACATACGGCATGTCATGGGTTCTGTAATGTTCGATGACCTCGTCTGAAATAAGAGAGCCCCAATTCCCGTCATTCTTCGCGGCAGTGTTGATGATCATCGCCGTCTCATAAGAATTCATTGGCTTGACCATGTTGATTGCATTCTTGAAACCGGCCTCGGAAGTAACATTGACCTTGACACGGCCTTCCTTGCCTCTCTTGGTTGTGATCAGGATCACACCGTTGGCGCCACGGACACCGAAGACAGCCGTCGCAGACGCATCCTTAAGGACCGACATCGTTTCTATTTCGGTAGGATCAATCTGGTTAAAATCCCTCTCGACCCCATCCACAAGCACAAGCGGAGCGGAACCTGACCATGACGATTTACCACGGATAAGGATCGTCTGTCCCTCATCTCCAGGCTGCCCGTTATTCTGAATGACACTCACACCTGCCACCTGACCGGAAAGCGCGGTCGCGATGTTGGTCTGGTTTGTTCTCGAAAGGTCATCCCCGCCCACCTGTGAGATCGAAGCCACAGAACTCTCTTTTTTCTGGACACCATATCCGACAACCACAATCTCATCAAGCAATTGCGTGTCCACGGAAAGAACAGCGTTGATTGAATGTCGGCCATCAACTGGAATTTTCTGTGTGGAATAGCCTATGCAGGAAAACACAAGAACCTCCTTACCAGTAGGGACATCAAGCAGGTAAGTTCCGGCGGCATTGGTCACAGTTCCTGTCATCGTCTTGTCGATATAGACAGACACTCCTATCAACGGCTCTCCACTGGCATCCTTCACGACACCACTGACAGTCATCGCAGAGCCTGTCCGCTGAGCATCCGCGCTGAAGTGGACTGTGATCATCAGGCAGCACACCCAAACAAGCCGCATCACCGGCCAAATGGCACACTTTAACGAACAACAGGAAGACATCTTTCTGGAATCTATCTCCATGAGTAATTAGATTTAGTTATTAATTAAGTAAATATCTGTGGGTTACATTAACTGACGCGAACCTTGCCGCATCATCTGTGACTTAGTGTTATCCTATGCAAAAAACTGGAAGCAAAGTTAGTGATTAGCCACATTCAGGAGGTTTAATTATCAGTCAAAAGTCATCTGAAAATCATTCTATAGCAATTGAGGCCAATTCTGAGCTCCTTCATCCACATGACGCCATCCTCGTTTTTTAGGTCAAAATACAATCAAATTTCTTTCAAGTTGTTCATATTAAACAAACGAACATTTATTTTTGTTGTCACTACATAATCGGTAACTCTTAAATAAACAGTTATATGAACACAAAAATTCTGATCTGCGGCCTCGGTGTCGCCCTTGTCTCTGCGATCAGCCCCGCCTTAGGGAAGCAGTCCAACAACAGGATCACACCTCCGGCATATCCGCTGGTGACCATCGACCCCTACACGAGCATCTGGTCAAACACAGACAACCTCTACGGAAGCGCCACAATTCACTGGACAGGGAAGGAATTCCCTCTTGTCGGTGTGGCAAAGGTGGATGACATAAGTTATCGTTTCATGGGAATCGAGGATGTGGATCTTACCCCGGTTGTCACCACTGCCGATAATGGCAAATGGGATTGTACCTACACCATGGAAAAGCCGGCCGATGATTGGATGGCCCCGACTTTCGATGACTCGTCATGGGAAAAAGGACAAGGCTGTTTCGGAACAAAAAACGAAAAGACAGCCGGAACTTTTTGGAAAGGAGGAAATGTCTGGGTGAGAAGGACGATCGAGACTCCGGCTATAGACAAGGAGGAGACACTATACCTTTTATATAGTAATGATGACATCGCCACATTCTACATCAATGGAGTCAAGGTGTTCTCCACCAACGAGGTACACCACAACGCCAACGTAGCTTTGGATGCGGTAGCCACAAAGGCTCTCAAAGCAGGCAGGAATGTGATTTCCGCCACCTGTGAAGACAAAGGCGGATTGGCCGTCCTGGACTTTGGACTCGCCGTCAAAAAAGAAGGCGAGAAGTTTGTCTTGCTCAACACGGCCAGGCAAATCTCAGCTGATGTTCAAGCCACGCAGACCCATTACAACTTCGTATGCGGTCCTATAGACCTACAGGTGACATTTACCGCTCCTCTTCTGCTGAATGAACTCGAGCTTCTAAGCCGTCCTGTCAACTACATCTCCTACAAAGCATCTTCCAATGACGGCAAGAAGCATGACGTGTCAATCTATTTCGAGGCATCACCACGCATAGCCCTTGATTTCCCGTTCCAAGACAGCATGAGCGAGATTGTCAATGACGGAAACATGGTATATGTAAAATCAGGAAGCGTCAGTCAAGGGATACTCCAAAAAAAAGGTGATGACAGGCGTATCGACTGGGGTTATTTCTATATGGCCGGGGACAACGGTTCCACAGTAGCCGGTGTCGGCAAAGCATCAGCCCTCAGAAGTTGTTTCGTCCAAGGTGGCAATGTCAATTCCATCGGATCAAAAGGTGGGAACGCTTCCGGACGCATGGCTCTTGTCCAGAACCTCGGGGAAATCAAGAAAGCGGACGGAAACGTTCTCATCGGCTACGATGACATCTATTCAATACAATACTTCGGGAAGAATCTACGTCCCTACTGGAACAAGAACGGTCGCAAGGACATATTCGATGCATTCAACTCCGCCGCCAAGGAATATTCCTCACTGATAAGGAAGTGCGACAACTTCGACAGAAAATTAATGCTTGATGCGGAGAAAGCCGGGGGAAGGGAATATGCCGAACTCTGCGCGCTCGCCTACCGCCAGGCAATTCATGCCCACAAACTGGTCGAGGCACCGAACGGGGATATTCTTTGGCTCTCTAAAGAGAACAATAGCAACGGCTCCATCGGCACAGTCGATGTGACATATCCTTCCGCCCCACTGTTCCTTCTTTACAACCCTAAACTTGCGGAAGGTTTAATGAACCACATATTCTATTATTCAGAAAGCGGCAGATGGACAAAGCCTTTCCCTGCACATGACATAGGCACTTATCCTATAGCAAACGGCCAGACCTACGGTGGGGACATGCCTGTCGAGGAGGCTGGGAACATGCTCATACTCACAGCGGCAGTGTGCCATTATGAGAAAGACGCATCCTACGCCGCAAAGCACTGGGGCATGCTCACCACATGGACTGAATACCTTGAAAAATTTGGATTAGATCCTGAAAATCAACTCTGTACAGATGATTTCGCTGGTCATTTCGCCCATAATGCCAATCTCTCCATCAAGGCTATCCTCGGCATCGCATCCTACGGATATCTGGCAAGAAAGCTTGGGAAGAATGATATTGCAGAGAATTACACCCTAAAAGCAAGAAGTCTGGCCAAGGAATGGATGAGAATGGCTGATGACGGAGACCATTACCGCCTCACATTCGACAAGCCTGGGACATGGAGCCAGAAGTACAATCTCGTGTGGGATAAGCTTCTCGGACTTGACATATTCCCGAAAGACGTCGCCCGAAAAGAACTTGCCTACTATCCTAAGGTGCAGAACACATGGGGACTCCCTCTCGATTCAAGAAAAACCTACACCAAGACAGACTGGATCATCTGGACAGCCACATTGGCTGACAACATGGATGAATTCCAATCTTTTGTCACCCCTGTCTGGAAATTCATGGACGAAACCGAAGACAGAGTGCCCATGTCAGATTGGGTGTTCACGGACAGACCCGTCCACAAAGGGTTCAAGGCACGTTCCGTTGTCGGAGGATATTTCATCAAGATGCTTGAGAATCTGAAATAAAGTCTGCCATGGATAAGAATATGAAAAAGATGATTGTTCCGCTGTCACTTCTTGCTGTTTCACTGCCGCAAGAAGCCGGAGCCGCAGGAAGGCAAGACAAACGTCCGAACATAATCGTCATCCTTGCCGATGACTTAGGATACTCTGACCCAGGATGCTACGGAGGGGAGATCCAAACACCCAATCTGGATCAACTCGCACGGAACGGAATACGTTTCAATCATTTCTACAACGCATCCAGAAGTTGTCCGACCAGAGCGTCACTTTTGACCGGACTATACCAGCATCAGGCTGGCATCGGAAGGATGACCTTTGACAACGGGCTGCCGGGGTACAGAGGCACCCTTTCCAGAAATGCCGTAACCATCGCCGAAGTGCTTAGGGACGCGGGTTACAGAACAAGCATGGTCGGCAAATGGCATGTCGCGGAAACGCCGCTGCGCAAAGACCAAAGGGACTGGCTCAACCATCAAGTGTTCCACGAGACCTTTTCCGACTTGAGCGACTATCCTGTCAACCGAGGCTTCCAGACCCACTACGGCCTGATCTATGGCGTGGCAGACTACTTCGACCCTTTCAGTCTGGTGGAAGGCGAAGTTCCGGTTGAAAGCGTCCCTGATGGATATTACCTCACCCAAGCTCTTTCAGACCGCGCTGAAAAAGAGATCCGGGAATATGCCAACGATGACAAACCTTTCTTCATGTATCTGGCCTACACATCACCGCATTGGCCTCTGATGGCACTCCCGGAAGACATTGAGAAATACAAGGACACTTACAAAGTTGGCTGGGAAACGATCAGAAACGCCCGTTACGAAAGGCAAAAGGAATTAGGAATCTTCGGGGATGCTAAGGATTTCCTTTCCGACAGGCCGTTCCATGACAGATGGGAAGACAACAAGGACGCAGAATGGGACGCCCGCGCCATGGCGGTGCATGCGGCAATGGTAGACAGGATGGATCAAGGGATTGGCCAGGTGATCAGAGCCCTTCGAGAAACCAATCAGTTGAACAACACTCTCATCCTGTTCCTTTCTGACAACGGATGCAGCCCTGAAGTCTGCGAGAACATGGAGCCGGGAGAGAATGACAGACCAGACATGACAAGAGACGGGCGTGTTATGGTATATCCAAAAAACAAGGAGGTTATGCCGGGGCCTGAGACAACGTATGCGTCCCTTGGCGCAAGATGGGCGAATGTAACCAACACTCCGTTCAGGTTTTGGAAAGCGAAATCCTATGAAGGTGGCATCTGTACCCCGATGATCGCTCATTGGCCTAAAGGGATTAAAAAGAATGTGGGAGGATTCACTTCTGAATATGGGCACGTGATGGACATCATGGCAACATGCCTGGACCTCGCTGACGCTGAATATCCTTCTGTCTATAAAGGGCATGACATCATCCCGATGGAAGGATCAAGTCTGGTTCCGATATTCAAGAAAGGGCACAGAAACGGACATGAATATTATGGTTTCGAACACTTCAATGAAAGAGCCTTCATTTCCAATGACGGATGGAAGATTATAAAACCAGGCAAGAAAGCCGATTGGGAACTTTATAATCTGAACGCAGACCGCAGCGAGAAGCATAACATGGCAGCGGAACATCCTGACCGAGTCGCGACAATGGTGAAAGAGTATGAAGCGTGGGCAAAACGCTGCATGGTCGAACCTTATCCGGGACAGAATAAGAAATAATCGTGTCCTCCCCAAAAAACATGTATATTTACATACATGAACATCCCGCATATATGAAAAAAACACTTTTGTTGTTGTCGTTTGTTTCTGTACTGGTCGCAAGTTGCGGCCAGTACAAGCATTTCACCAATCCAGTGATTAACAAGAACTGGCCGGATCCGACGGCCATCTATAATCCCGATGACGGTCATTACTACTCCATCGCCACAGGAGTAAACAGAACATTTATGCGAAGTGCCAACCTATGCGAATGGGAGAACACCGACATACACCCTTTCGATAAAGAGACGGTAAAAAAAATGAAGGAGCTTGGACCGGATGTATGGGCTCCCCAGTTTGCCGAGATTAACGGTAAATATCTCATATACATTACATTGAGAAGCAGTGCCAAGAATTCCAGAATAGCGGTCCTGTCCTCCGCCACAGTCACCGGACCTTACAAATTCGAAAACGTCATCACCGACTCCAGAATCACCGGCATAAAAGACACGATTGATCCGTTCGCATTCGTGGATGACCAGACCGGCAAGGTGTGGCTGGTGTTCGGCAGCATAGGCGGAATACATCAAGTGGAACTCACCAAGGACGGATTGTCGCTAGCCGAAGGCGCCACCTACAAACACATCGCCGGACAAGACATCGACAAGGACAACTCACGCCTTACCGTTTTTGAAGGCAGCTACGTCTATAAAAGAGACGGATGGTGGTATCTTTTCGCAAGCGCAGGGCACTATAACGACTATTCCTACGCCATTGTAGTCGGAAGGAGCAGAAACGCCGACGGCCCATTTCTCACGAAAGACGGAAAAGACATGGCCGACGGCTATGGAACAGTGATATTGACTTCCAGTCCTTACGACAGATTCTACGGTCCCGGGCACGACGGAGAGATATTCACGGACAAGAACGGCGACACGTTCATCATCTATCACGTGCATATTGGAAACTATCCTTCCGAGCGCACACTTAAAAGCCACAATGTGAGATTCACCAACCTCCAGAGAATCTATTGGGACAAAAACGGATGGCCATATTTCAAGCGTGATGAGATCGCCGGAGGAAAGATAAGAATCAAATAATCAGGAACATGTCAGACGCGACATTTGAAAAGACCCTCACCCTTGGGGACGCCATCCGCCTTTCCGGGCCCATGGCTTTCAA
>CAKVBK010000016.1 GCA_934725285.1 uncultured Bacteroidales bacterium
CCGCCCCTCTGCACCCTCCGGTAGCGATATGGCCCATTTCCTTCGCTGTAAATCCCGCCTTTTCTCATTTTCTTTCTACCACGAGTCACCATCAGCATTTTACCCCACGCCTGATTTTTGTACCCACGTTTACATACGCATCCGCTTGCATACATCATCAGCAATTCATTTTCAGATTAATATCCCCTATTACTCTGCACGTGTATATAAATCGTATGCAAATTATTCACCCATAAATAATTAATGCTATGTTGAAAATTTCTAAAGACGGTGTCTCCGTCATTGCTGTGCTTGATAGGCGCAGAGCGAAAAAATCAGGTGTTTTCCCAGTCAAGATCGAGGTGGTTTACAGCCGTGTCCAAAAGTACTACCCGACCGGTGTTGATCTCCCGGCATCAGAGTGGAAACGAATATCCTACTCCAAACGCATGCCGGATTGTCATGCTGACATCATCACGAAATTCAATCAGATAAGCGCAGAAGTTGAAGCATTACTTGAAAAGGGGAACTTTTCGTTTGAGGCATTGGAGGCCAGAATGGGTAAACCCGTTGACAAGACGTTAAATTCTGCTTTGGAGTCTATGATGGCCAAATTCCACACTGAGGGACGGATAAACTCCTATTACCGTTGCCGCACCACTCTGAAAAACGTTGAGAGATTTGCTGGTAAGGAAATACTGTTCAGTAAGTTATCTGTGTCTTGGTTCCACGCCTTTGAAAATTTCCTGAAGAAGGAGAACAAGGCTGTAACGACAATAAGCATATACATGAAAACACTTCGCTGTGTTATGAATGACGCGGCTGCCGCTGGCTTGGTCAAGGAGTCAATGTTTCCGTTCGGCCGCGGCAAGTACATCATCCCTAAAGGCAGTTCCAGAAGTCTCGCTCTCTCTTACGATCATATTCGTAAAATTGTTTCCTATAAAGGCACCGCTTCCCGCGAGCGCTACCGCGACCTTTGGCTCTTCTCTTACCTCTGCAATGGTATCAATTTCCGCGATATGCTTTTCCTTAAATATAAGAATATAATCGATGGTGAGATCTGCTTCCTTCGTTCCAAGACAGCTCACGCCTATGGCGGCTCCAAGATCATCCGCGCGGTCATCACCCCTGAAATGCTGGACATCCTCCACCGTTGGGGCAACCCATACGATGGCAATCCGGAAACTTTTCTGTTTGAATATGCTGAAGGTGCTACCGATATGCTTTCCATCTCCAACACTGTCCGGAAAGTCATCAGTATGTGCAACAACGCTCTGAAGAAGATCGCCGATGAATTGGGAATCCCTCCATTCACAACATATTCGGCAAGGCATAGCTTTGCGACCGTCCTCCTGCGTCAGGGCGTGGACCTTTCGTTCATCTCCGAATCACTTGGCCACTCCAGCCTTATGGTCACAGAGCACTATCTTGGAGGCTCAGACCGTCTCGACAGAATGCGCAATGCCCGCCTGCTGACCAATTTTTAAGGAGACTGTGAATATGCAAATCGTATGTCCGCGGTTTATCCGGATAAGAATAGATGTCGATTGTGTTGGACTGTAGAGGAAATTATGTGGCCTGAAAGCCTGTTCCTCCCAGTAATAAATATGTTTTAATGTGCCCAATAGGGGTACACGCATTAACACAACGACAAATATATGAGTTTAATTTTTCATAAGCAAGATTTTTTGAGAAGAAATCGCCTAAAATCCTGCAAAATATTATTTGTTACTGGGAGTGACAATGACGATCGGATTTGATGTCCAATAAGGCTATGAAAGAGCGACAAACGCTCTGGCGTTTTAACTGATGATAACTATAAACATTTAAGTTCAATCTATACATTTTTATTTTTTTTGTTATGAACAAAAAGTTGATCAATTCTTTCCTGCTTGGAGCCACATTGGTTCTGTCAGCAGGTGCTTTCGTGTCCTGTCAGGATTATGAGAGCGACATCAACGACCTTACCGATCGCGTGAGTGCTGTCGAGAAGGTGTCTAAGGAGTTGCAGGCTCTGATTCAGAAAGGGTCTGTGATCACTAATGTTGAGTCCACCGCAACTGGTGTCAGAGTGACATTGAGCGATGGCAGCACATTTGAGCTCACCAACGGTACCAATGGTGTCGATGGTAAGGATGGTAATGACGGTGCCGATGGTAAAGACGGCAAGCCAGGAAGTGTGGTGACTATCGGTAAGGATGGTTACTGGTACATTGATGGTGTCAAGACCGAGTACAAAGCCCAAGGTGAAAAGGGCGACAAGGGCGACAAAGGCGACAAGGGCGACAAAGGCGACAAAGGCGACAAAGGCGACAAGGGCGAGGATGGCGCTGATGCCACAGGTATTTACTACTATCCGGGCACCGAGGGCGCTGAGAACGGTTTCTGGGTAAAGGTTACCGTTGTTGGTGGCAATGAGACCAAGGAAGTGACCACTTTGAGGTGGGCTCCAAAGGATGAAGACCGTATCGGTGTCGTTTGGACTGACGGCCAGCTTAAACTGACTAACGTCAAGGGTTATGAAGGTACTCTTGTGATCGATCTTAACACTTACCTCAAGGCTCTTGTCTTTAAGCCTGAGATGGTTCTTGACGGTCAGAACGCTATGGAGTACATCTACATCCCTTATCAGCCTGTGACTGTCGGAAGCAAGGCCGTAAATGTAAAACACGCTCATCAGCGCCACACGGCAGATGGTTGGGAGAATGTTGAGAACACCTACTCAGTCGGCGCTACGACTAGTCATAGTGGTGTGGCTTACCTTAACCCTACCTACGACAAGCTTTACAGCCTTGACCCTTCAAACGCGATCGTGCCTGAATATGCACAGAAAAACCTTGGTACTGTGTCTCAGGACCCTGATTTCGTGAAGACAAGGGCCGCAAGCGTTCCTAACTATGCGTCAAATCCTGCCGCGGCTGATCCTAAGGCCACATTCCTTGACGTGAAGGACGGTATTATGCACGTTGGCATCACTATGAAAGGCCAGCTGGTAAAGACCCAGGAGGAGGCCAACCCTTATGAGGCATTCTCATTCTACAATCACAAGGCAGACAAGAGCAAGATCACGGATCTCGCTGTCATCGCTCCTTTGGGAGAGGGCAAAGAGACCATCACATCCACATGGGCTTCTGTCTATGCTTCTCAGATGGTGTTCGAGAGCCTCTCTTACACGGACTTCGCAAAGCAGTACACTTATGTTGACCCTGAGCACAATTACACTTCTTGGTCTTATGTGAACGGCAAGTTCGTTCAGAAGATCAACGAGAAGGGTAGACTTCTTGGTGAAGGCACTGATTCTCACAAGACTCCGGTCGAGGGTGGTATGCATCTTTATCACAGTGTGCACGATGCCGCTCAGATGGTCGCAACTCTTGAGCTTGCGTACGACAGCGAGACAGGTCTGAACCTTAACAAGCTTGTTGACGCTGACGTTGTCTACAACTCTTGCCGCTCTTGGAACGACAACAATATCAAAACCCGCACAGAGGCTCAGCTTAAGGAACTCGGAATGAAGTTCAATTTCGTTCAGGTTCCGTTTGCTGTAGGTGAGAATGGAACAGAGCAGACCCAGAACCACAGCATTCTCGACAAGAGGGCTGACGGTACTTACATCGTTGCTTGTGGTGTCAAGTCCAACAGTGACACCGATCCTACGGCTTGCGTGCCTGATCCAAGCAAGGTTGGCAAGAACGCTCCTAAGTCTATCGTAGGCAGAACTCCGCTTATCCGTGTTGAACTTAAGGACACTGTCAACAACAAGATTGTCGAGGAAGGTTACATCAAGTTCATCATTGTTGAGCCTGAGAGACCAATCATCACCAAGGCATTCGATCTCGGTTACTTCTACTACAAGTGCACAGATCAGTTCCAGACCGCTACATGGCATGCCATCGAGCAGAAGGTTCTTGACGAGGGTGTTGATATGGGCAAGGAGACATTCAACCTGCTCTATGAGGCAGTTAAACTCCCTGAGAGTGATGACCCTAACAGCCCTGAGAACGTGTTCGCTCAGTGGGAGCCTACCGGAAAGACGGACATCTATGGCCAGCCTACGTTCAAACTTACCACAAAGCCTGTCGGTAGGATCTATGAACTCAAGGATCCTGATCACGAGACAACAAATGTCATCAGAATTGACCTTACCCGCGCTGACTTCGTGAACTGTGTGAACGACAAGACTTATCCTGTTGTTGAGGAACTCAGATACATCAAGTTCATTCCAAGGAAGGGTCTGGGTAACACCAACTTCAACCGTGAGCCTGTCTATCTCCCTGTCAAGGTTACCTTCGCATATCCTAAGGCAGTGATGGCCAACAAGATTCCTAAGTACTGGTACGCTGACAACAGCTTCAACCCAGCAAACGATGTACTTGCCAAGGATCAACTTAAAAACATCCACGGCAACGTCGAGGCTCCAGGCAACGAGGTTGACATCAAAGAAGCGAGCTGCGACTTCAATGTTTATCTTGACGAGCGCTTCGCCAAGACCACAATCGGACATTCATTCGGCAATGACTGGTCATCTGATTTCACCTTCGGTGTGAATGACAATGCTCCTACAATCACAATCGAGCCGGATGCGTTCACTCCATCGATGGCTTGGAATGTACCTGCTAACTTCCCGACATTCAAGCAGAGCGAGCTTCGCTATGTATATTACTTCACACTTGCCAACAATAACAAGAGTGTCAAGGGTGCGAGTGGTAAGACATATAAGCTTTCTGTTGCCAACACTGTTGACATCACCAAGCCTGCGGCTGCCGTTTCTCTCTACACTGATAATACTAAATACGAGTACAAGAACACTGTTCTGAAGGCTGGCAATGAGGTGATTGCTCAGATTGAGTACTCACGTAAGGCTACAGAGTTCGGTGAGGAGGCATCACGTGATTACGAGGCAAGACTTGTGATTCCGAGTGACTCTGAGGCCGCAAAGGATCTCATCAATCTTCCGGAGGGTAAGAAGTCATTGTCTATCAATGATGCGGAGTCTGTTGCCAAATTCTTCCAGGCTACGTTTGATGTCAACCTCGGTGTGGCTGTCTTCAACAAGGAGTGTGGCGCTTATATGCCTCTGAAGGACAACACGTTCAATGTTGAGCTCCTGAAGCCGGTTTATGTTGAGCCAAAGGGCCCTGCAGTGTTTACAGATGCTGTTGACAATGGAACAACAGTTTCCCTCTTCGATCTTGTCGAGTTCTATGATTGGAGATCTATTGGCACCGCCAGTGACTATGTCTTCAGAACTCATAAGACGACTGATCTCTACAAGTACTACAATGTAGACCTCATCACCGTCAATCCAGAAGATATCAAGACTGACCTTTCCGGTGAGTTCAAGTCTCTCAAGGAGTATAGCAACGGCGTTGAATTCCAGGTGATCAACGGTGCTGGAACTCGTGTTGACAATGGCCATATTGTTCCTGCCAGCCATAAGTCACAGCCTAAGAATGATGCTTACAACTATGACTTCCTGAGGTATAAGAACAACACCGCTACAGTTGTCAGCTTCAAGGTTCAAATCCCTGTCAGAATCCACCACAAGTGGAGCCAGAAAGACCTTGTTGTTTGGGTTGAAGGCACTGTTAACAGGACTGAAGGCAATTAGTTGATAATTGATTGATCTGTCGATTTCCCCGGTTTGCGAAAACGAGCCGGGGATTTTTCTTAAATGACCTTGACCATCATATTAATAATACACTGAAAGTGCTGATGATGAGAAAGATAGTTTTGATATTGCTGCTGGTGACACTCGGAGTGTCCGGAATCTCCGCCGCGCCCGCTGCCATACATCCGGAAGGCCGGCAGGATAGTCATCCCATCGGATCTGACCCAAGTGATTTCCGTCCGGAATGGTTTGTCCAGGCTCTTGGCGGGGTGGCTTGCACATTGGGCGAGGCTGATTTCATCGACCTTCTTTCGCCGGCGGCTCAAATATCTGCCGGCTGCATGTTCAGCCGCTTGCTTGGCGCCAGGGTAGCCTTCTGCGGTTGGCAGGCCAGAAACGTGTACAATTACCCTCGTTTCGATTACAGTTGGAATTATGTACGGTCAAACGCCGAGATTGTACTGGATGTCACATCTTTGCTGGCCGGCTGGCGTCAAGACCGTGCTGTCAGTCTGAGTCTGTTTGCCGGAGGGGGAGCGGCAGTGGGTTTCAGAAACATAGAGGCGGCTCGGATGCGCAGGAATAATCCTGATTTTTATGGCTTCGGGAAGTTGTGGACCGGAACAAATATATTCTGGTCGGCGCGTGTAGGGATTGCTGTTGATGTCCGTCTTTCCGGCCGCCTGTCTCTTTGTCTGGAGGCGGACGCTGGAATATTCCCGGATGACTTCAATTCAAAGGTTGGCAAGAATGATGGCTTGGACTGGCAGTTCAATTGCCTTGCCGGTTTGAAATTCGGCTTCGGTCGATGAGAAGTTCATCGCCTTATAAGAAAACGAAATTATGTCAATTAATCTACAATGGATACGATGAGAAAATATTTCAAGGCGGGAGCCGGACTTGCAGCGACGGTGCTCCTCGCTCTGTCATCATTGATGTCGTGCTCTGACTATCAGGATGAGATCAATAACCTCGGAAAGCTATACGAGGAACACGAGCTGCGCCTAAAGAAACTGGAGGACTTGGCTGACAGCTTCAGCGGACAATTGCAGAGCCTGTCATCTCTGGTCAATGCCTTGGAGGGTGGTGACTACATCAAGTCAGTCGTGCCGACCGAAAATGGCTATACAATTTATTTCAACAAACAGGCTCCGATAACCATCACCAATGGCAAGGACGGTCAAGACGGACTTGATGGCAAGATTCCTGACATATCGATCAAGCAGGATTCGGATGGATGCTACTACTGGACGCTGAATGGAGAGTGGCTTCTGGCCGGCGGTCAGAAAGTCCGTGCCAACGGTAAGGACGGCGAGAAGGGCGAAAGCGGTGAGAAGGGTGATAAAGGAGATAAGGGTGATAAAGGAGATAAAGGTGACAAGGGTGATTCGGGCAGTGCGAGTGGGACCCCTATGATTCGTATCAACCCTTCCACAAATGAGTGGGAGGTCTCTGCGGATGGAGGAAAGACTTGGACTACAACAGGAACCAAAGCGACCGGGCCACAAGGAGAGAGTGGTGAGAAGGGAGACAAAGGAGATAAAGGAGACAAGGGCGATAAGGGTGATGCTGGTGGCGCCGGTTTGTTCGCCGGCGTGAAACTGTCTGAAGACGGAAAGACTCTGACACTCACAATGGCGGATGGCACGGTCTATAATATTCCTGTCGCCGTGAAAGAACCGGAGCCTGAAGAAAAGTTCATCTGGGTGGGAGGCACCGTGATTGACTCCAACAACGCCTCCAGCGTCGGAGGGGCTTGGCTCAAGAAGGGAAAGGTCTCGTATGACTTTGAGTCGAAAATCCTCACACTTCAGGGAGTTGATATAGAGACATCCCTTGACAACGTCGGTATCAAATCCGAGGTGAGTGGTCTGACTGTCAATGTTATCGGGACATGCTCGATCAAATCCTCATCTTCCGCCATCAACGCGCTTGCTGATATAAGGATAACCGGCAGTGGAGTCCTTAAGCTGGAGGGAACAGTCGGAATAATGTTGCAGCCGTCATCGTCAGCCACCATATCGGATGCCGATGTCAGGGTGAAAGGCAAATGGGGAATCACCAGCCCTCAAGGAGGAGATGGCTACCTTAAGGTTGAGGGAACCAAAACATATCTTGCGGTGGAAGGTACTTCTGGCTCTATCGCCGAAATCGAAGGATTGGGTTTGGATGGATGCAAAATCACAGTGCCCGAGAATGCGGTCTTTGACACTTATTATGGTTCCGTCGTTGTGGACGGAGAGACGGTGAAGACACTTGTGGAGATCAAGAGTGTGTATGAGCTTTCCATCGGGGGAGAGAAAGTCTCCGCTGACAATGCCGCCAGCGTCACCGGAGAGTGGCTGAGAGGGGGCAGTGTCTCCTACGATGTGACTTCGAACACCCTCACCTTGACTAACGCCGAGATTGTCTCTTCCTCGACTGGAATCGTGTCTTCCATAGAGAATCTTAAAATCCGCGTGAATGGTAAATGTCACATCAACTCGGTCGGGTCCGCCATAGAGTCCGCCGGCTCTTTGAATATTCTTGGGTCAGGTACCTTGAATTTGAACAGTGATTCCGGCGGTGGTGTGGCACTTACCGAGAATGGCGCCAGACTCACAATTAATGGATGCAAGATCAATGCGGCTGGCAGGTATGGCCTGTCTGGGCTCGCTGATGGCCTGTCCTACTTGTCTGTCATCGGTGTGGACACTGAGGTGGCGGCCACAGGTGCGTTGGGTTCGGTTGTGAACTTTGACACGCTGGACCTTGACGGCTGTGTCATCGTTGTTCCGGAAGGAGCGAAGTTTGATGCGTCCAATCGTGGAATAGTCCAGAACGGTGATATAGTCAAATCAAAGGTCGTGATCGGGAAGGAGGCTGAATACGATCTTTGGATAGGAGGAGTCAGGGTGACCGCTGAAAATTCAGCCAGCATAACCGGTTCTTGGCTCGGAGGCGGTTCGGTTTCCTACAGCGCTGCCAGCAACCTGTTGACATTGAACAATGCGACAATCAGATTGACAGACGAGTCCGCGATCGGAGTGGATTCCCGTATCGACGGACTGAAGATTCACGTCAGCGGCACGTGCTCAGTGGTGTCAAAGGCTCCGGCGATGACTGTGTCCAAGTCAGTCACAATAATCGGAGGCGGAGTCCTGAATCTGGAAAGCGAAGGGTGCGGATTGTCATTGTCTGCCAAGGACTCAAGATTTAAAGTCGCTGCAGCCGCTGTCAACGTCAAAGGCAAATGGGGCGTTGCCGGCGGAAAAGCCTACAATGCCAGTCTGGAACTCTCCGATGCCTCAGGAGAACTGTCGGCGGAAGGTTCCGAAGGCTCGATAGTGGACATCGGAGGAATATATTTGGCTGACGGATGCGCGATCACATCTCCAGACGGGGCCGTTTTCGACGCTGCCAGAAAAGCGGTTGTGAATGACTCCGGAGAAATTATCAAGGAGAGAGTCAGGATCGGCAAGAAGTGAGAGCCGTAGCTATGACTGGCCAAGCCATTTCATCGCAAGCCTTTTAAAGGTCACCGATGAAATGGCTTTCCCCTTTTCCACTTTCATTATGTTCCGGATCTGTGACTGTCCCTTTTACTCTAAGGATGGTCTGATGTGGGCTTGAGGAAACGAACACCGAAATGGATTTGTCAAAATTCCCTTTCCCTATCCGATTGGAGAACGAGATCTTTATCTCGCCGCTCTCGCCTGGCTTCACCGGCTTTTCTGACCAGTCTGCCTGCGTGCAGGCGCACGACACGATCACTCTTTGTATGACAATCGCCACGTCTGCGTTGTTCGTGTACTTGAATATGCATGTTTGCGGACCGTCACTTTCGGAGATCTCGCCGAAGTCGTGCACCTTGTTGTCGAAAGTCAGCGTTTTGGCCGCCACCACATTCTGATTTTGTGCCACAGCCTGTGGGGTGATTCCTGCGGGCAACGTTTGGGTTGTCATCAGCAAGGCACCGGCCATGAGATATTCAATGATAGCTGTTATTCTCATCAGTCATTAAGTTGTCGTCCGCATTTTTCACCCGGTCATAGCTTTGCTTTGGCTGTCTTTCCGGCAAGTATCGCATGCTGCGGAGACTGACGTTCTTCCGCCAGACAAGTATGCAAAATGTATGTCAGCGGCCACCTGTACCTAATGAATATGTCGGTCTGGAATGCCTGCAAAGTGCCTCCTGAAGAAAAAGCGGTGTCACTCGTAGTAATAAATATGTTTTTAGGTGCCCATTCGTAGGCACATAATAACACAACGACAAATATATGAGTTTAATTTTTCATAAACAAGATTTTTCTGTCAGAAAATAAGAAAAATGAGGGTAAAATCTTTTTATAACTACGAGTAACATGTTTAACTTTTTTATTAACTAATTATCCTTTATGAAACAATTTTTCAGATTGGTTTCGATGTTGGCCATTGCTGGGCTGACATTTGCGTACACCAGCTGTACTGATTATTCAGAGGACATCGACAAGACGAACAGTCGTGTCGACAATCTGGAGACCAAGTTGGCTGATGTCGAGAAACAGGTAGCGTCTAACAAGACCGCTATTGAGGATCTTCAGAAGGCTAAGGCTGAGGCTGAGACTGCCATCAAGGCCCTTCAGGAGACCGTTGCCACACTTGAGACTAAGGAGGATCACAAGAAAGATGTTGATGCTCTCAAGTCTACCATCGAAGGCCTTAAGGCTGATGTTCAGGCTATTGACAAGAGGGTAAAGGCTATTGAGGACAAGCTTCCTTCTTACGCCACTCTTGAGTATGTTAACGCCACATTTGCGACTAAGGATCAGATGGCTGCCGCTAACGGGGAGATCGGCAAACTTGACGCTCGCCTTAAGATCGCTGAGGGTCAGCTTACCACTCTCGTAGGCAAGTACGATTCTGACCTTAAGATCTCTGAGATCATCGCCAAGATCGACACAGCCCAGAAGGCTGCCGAGGCTGCTCAGAAGACCGCTTCCGAGGCTCTTGGTAAGGTTAACGCTCTTGTTGAGGCTCTCGGTGTTTATGCTGGGGAAGGAAAACTTGAGGCTAAGATCAAGGCTTTGGAAGATGAGGATGCCAGACTTGACGAGGTTAAGCTTAATGTAGCGGAATTCGGCAAGTACTTCGATGAGGCTATTGAGAAGGCTTGCAAGGAAGGCGGTGAGGTTTACGAGACCGTTTACAAGCCGCTTGAGAAGAAGATCTCTGATGTAGACGCAAGGCTCACCACTGTAGCCAACGCTCTCAACGCTAAGATCAGCAAGCTTTGGGGTGTATTCAACACTGAGCTGAGAAGCCTTGTTTTCGTGCCAGGTCTTTACGTTGATGGCATTGAGGCTGTTGAGTATAGTTATGGTGACTTTTTCGCAGCCAAGTTTGCTGAGGCTGAGTTTGAAGGTACGACAGATGCTCAGAAGTCATTCGTTCTTGGCGGTGCTTGGGACTATACATACGACAAGGCTGTCCGCGTTAACCCAGCTGTGCCTGTTGAGTATGAAATGAATCCTTCAAGCGCGGTTGTCACCGCTGACAATGCTCTTAAAATTGTCGTTAGAGAGGCTGAGTCCGTTTCAACCAGATCCGCAGCTGATCTTTATGAGGCTACTCTGGCAGAGACCAAGAATGGCAATCTCTTTGTCAACCTTACATCAAACAAGGTGGCTGAAGAGAGCAAGCCTGTGATAAATGGTAATGACAGTAAGGAAAACATCACCATCTTCGCCCTTCAGGCCAATGTGAAGACTTCTGCCGGTGAGGACACTACTGTGACTTCAGACTATGCCCGCATCTATGAGTCCAGATTTATGATCGATGCTATCTCTTACAATAGCACTGATTATGGTACAAAGACAAATGCTTGCGAATATGGTCTTCCTACAAACCATCTCTTCCCTACTGCTCCTGGTGCTGTAAGCAACAAGGCTGAGCTGAAAGTTGATTATAAGGGTTCTCTTGACATCAAGAAGCTCCTTGAGATTCACTACTTTATCAACTCTATTACCTCAAAGGATACTCAGGTTGATCATGTTTATGAGACTGACTATCCTGAGAATGACTACGGCCTTTCTTACAAGTTCTCTCTCGTTGACTACTATGTTGACGGTGATGAGGTTTCAGAGAGCAGCTTCGCTACAATTGATGAGAACACCGGTGTCATCACTCCGGGTGTTGACGGTGAGGTTACCCCTTCTGCCATCGACAGGCAGCCGTTGGTTCGCGTGACTGTAGTTACAAAGGCTGGTGATGTTGTCGCTGTTGGTTACATCAAGGTTCAGATCGCTCCTAAGGATTACATCAAGTCTGACGGATTTGATTGGACTGTTGCCGCTAACGATTGCGAGAACAGTACTGTTGAAACCAAGGCTGACGAAATGACCAAGATCTATGTCACTGTTGACGCTGACGAGGTGGCATTCGACAAGGTTTACGCTCTTCAGACCGAGGCATCTGCCGCTGTTCAGTACAGCTTCGCTGACACCAAGTTCACTGAGGCTGCCGAGGCTATAGGTGTTGTTACTGAAAAGGTTAACAATGGAGTATCTACTCTTGAGTGGGTTCTCACTCCAGCCGACAAGTCCGCTATCTACAAGAAGGAAGGTCATACCGCTACTGTTTGGGTAAGATACGTCTTCATCAGACACAATGGTGAGGAAGTAGAGGATGAGTTCGAGGGTGTATATGTTCCTCTTAAGGTTACTGTCACCAAGAACGCTGCCGGTACAGTTGGTGTCAAGCTTGCCGCTTACTGGTTCGACAACCAGAGCAAGGCTATCCTTAACGTCAAGGTTCCTAACGCTGAACCTGGCAAACCGGTTCCTTCTACTTGGGTAACTCCTATCAATCAGGTATGGGAAGGCAACAATCCTAAATTCACTGTTGCAGGAAAGACTGTGGCGAACCCTGTCTACAAGTACTATTTCGCCCCTATTCAGCCTAAGGTAGGTAATGTCCAGCTGTATGTTGACTCAAAGGATGTTGTCGATCTCTATGACGGCAAAGTCACGATTACTGACAACGCTCAGCTTTCTGAGAATGAGGTTGCGCTTTCAGCGAATTATGATGCTGGTGTTTACACCAACACTGAACTTAAGGCTAATGGCGTTGTAATCGCTACGATCAATCAGGAGACTGGTGAGGTTACTTATGAGAACAACGAGACTGCTAAGGCTCTCCTTAACTACTCTCCGTCAGTTCCTAAGTCAGCTGCTGAACTCTATGCCAACATTGGCGTGGTACTTAAAGCTGCTGATGGTGATTGCAACCTCGTAGCTGCCATCGCCGGTGGCGTTAACCCTTACTACTTCCTCAGACCTCTCAATATGCCTCCAATTACAGGTAAGGTATATCGTGACGGTGTTGATGCCCACAAGCCAGAGGCTAACCTCAGCATCTTCGATGTATTCGAGTTCAAGGATTGGAGAGGTGACAATGGTAAGTTCGTAACTCCTGACTACAGCAACCTCTGGTACTTCAAGTACTACAATGTCAATAACTTCAAGGTTGATGAGGCTGGTATCACCACTACCCTTAACGGTGGCGTTCTCGGTGAGACTCTCCTTTCTACCAAGACTAAGGACATTCAGATCTGGCACTGCACTGGTGATATTACCGACCCTACAAGGGTTCCTGCCGCGACAGGTCTTGACATCACCTACAGCTCTGAGACAATGCCTAACTGGGGTGAGACTCAGTACAACGGTCTGAAGAAGAAGTTCGGTTATCTCCGTTATGTCAACAACGGTAATAACGTAGACACGGCCTTTATGCTTCGTATCCCTGTACAGGTTACTTACGAGTGGGGCGTTATCTCTACCTATGTTGACGTTACTGTTGAGCCTACTCTATAGTAAGATCTTAACATAGTATAATCAGGAGCGCATCGTTCTGCGGTGCGCTCCTTTTTAATGACTTATGTATGGAAAAATTCAGATCATTAGCTTGTTGTTCCGTCACTTTGGTCTTGGTGCTTTCTCTTTTGGCATCCTGCTCCGGCAGGAAACCAAAGGCGGCTCCTACCCGTCAGGAGATCTTTCTGTCCGAACTTACCGCCGCTGACACAACCGAGGTCCTTACAAGGGCTCAAGCGGTGATTGACAAGATAATCGCCGGTGATGTTACCGGTGCTCTCGATGGCTTGGGACAGGTCGAGAATGACACTTTGTTCCAGATCAGTTCAGAGAAGATCTCGGCTGCCGCCAACCAGTTTTACAAGATGAACCTCAAGCAGGCTAAGCTTGAGAGCTACACTTTTGTTGATCCAGATCACAATGTGGTAAGGTTCCGTGTCTCCTTCGGCCATTCCGATGATGAGGCCAAGCTTCTTTCCACTGCATTCGCCATCAATGCCCTCAAAATAGAAGGCAACTGGTACTTCACTCTGATGCAGTGATTGCTTTCAACCTATAGCTGCGCATTGCGGCAGGATAATGAATATGACCGGAAGACAGACGTGTCGTGTCTCCCGGTCATTTTATAATGCCCAACCTGAATCTCAGTATAGTGAGATTATTCAGTCACAGTTCCTTTTATGCGAAGAAGCACCGGCCTCTTCCCTGTCGAGGTGTAGACTGACACACCCTTGTCGAAATGATGTGGTGAGCCTTCATTGTCGTAAACCACTTTGATCTCCCCTTCATCTCCTGGCTTGATCGGCTTCCTCGGCCATTCGACTTTGGTGCAGTTGCAGAAGACTTTCACATCGTAGATCAAGATTGTCGTGTCTGTCTGGTTCTTGTACTTGAATGAACAATGCTGCGCTCCGTCCTCGTGCGTGATGTTCCCGAAGTCGTGCACCGTTTTCTCAAATGTCAGCAACGTGCTTTTCCTATGTCCTTTGTCCTGGGCCAGCACACCGTGTTGCATTGACAGTGTGACCGCGGTGATCGCAACGCACATTATCAACCTTCCAATCATTGCCACGGCCTTGTTCCCTGTCTTGATATTCATAGTACCTTTTATTTTCCCTTTTCCTTGTCACTAAGTCCCAAAATAGCGGATATTTCCGTCAATCCCGTATGCAAGACGTATGTTTGGAGGCTTCTGTGATTCTTGAATATGTTTGTTTGGATGTCTCTGCGAGTGTTTCCGGAAGAAAAAGAAGTGTCACTCTTAGTAACAAACGATTTTTAGCCATCTTTTTTGCATTTTCTGACAGAAAAATCTTGTTTATGAAAAATTAAACCCATATATTTGTCGTTGTGTTATGGAGTGCCCCGTCATAGGGGGCTCAAAACATATTTATTACTAAGAGGAACAATTATACGTTTTAATTTATTTATCAATTTGTTTTTTAGCTATGAACAAAAAGTTTAAGAACTTGTTTCTTGCGGGGGCTATCGCATTGGGCCTCGCGGGAGTAGCCGTATCTTGTACGGACTACGATGGCGACATTAACGACTTGACGGAACGTGTGACGAAGTTGGAGGGCACGGTCAGTGAACTCCAGACTGCGATCAAGAACGGATCTGTCATCAAGAGCGTGACGCCAATTGAGAACGGAGTCAGGGTGACTCTGAGCAATGACGAGCATTTTGACATCACCAATGGCAAGGATGGTCAGAATGGTAAGGATGGCGTTAATGGTAAGGACGGTTCTGTTGTTACCATCGGTGCCAACGGCAACTGGTTTATTGACGGTAAGGACACCGGATTCGCCTCTAAGGGCGACAAGGGTGATCCTGGCAAGGACGGTGTTGATGGCAAGGATGGCGCTGACGGAAAGGACGGCGCTCCTGGCAAGGACGGTGCTGATGGCAAAGACGGAGTTGACGGCAAGGACGCTCTTCAGGTTTGGTATCAGCCATGCACTGACAAGAAGGATGCTAACTATGGCAAGTGGGTTAAGTACACCTATGACCCTGCCACCAAGCAGACAACCTCTGAGGTTACCAACATCGATGTGTTCCCTGAAGGAACAGTTACCGCTGTCTATGATGAGGAGAGCGGCAAGCTTACTTTCCACAATGTAGAGGGTGCAAAGGATGGCGTGTTTGAGATCGCTCTTGCCGCTAACCTCAAGAGCATCGCTCTTATCCCTGAGGCTCTGATGGAAGGACTTGGCTACATCGAGTTCCCTTATGCAATCTACGTTCCGGATGGTAATGATAAGTTCGTCTTCCATTCAACTGCTACAGCCGATGTGACTTACAGGCTTAATCCAGAGAACGCTAATGTTGACGCTAACGAGTGGGCTTTCATCAACAGGAAGGTCAAGACCGTTCAGATGCCGACCAGAAGCGCTTCCGACAAGAAGGATCTTGTCTCAATCGTAGGCAAACCTGTCGTTTCAGGCGGTGAGGCTACATTCTCCATCAAGCTCAATGATGTTACAGGTCTTCCTAAGCAGCTGGGCTTTGCTGAGGCTGCGACTGACGGTGATAAGGAAGATGGCAAGAATGACATCATCGCACTTCAGACAACAGTTAACGGTGAGACTATCACTTCCGACTATGCTTATGTTTATGCGACCGCAGCATACACTCTTTATAGTCTTGCCCATAAGGATTTCACAAAAGAGGATGTCAGCCCGATTGACAAGACAATCAGATGGTACCGTACCGAGCCAATTGCGATTAAGGATAAGGCTGATGATGAATACTATTCAGAGTTGAAGACTCCTGAACTTCTTTATACAGAGAAACTTGATCTTAAAGAATATGTAACTCTTGTTGCGGATGGTATCAATGTCAAAACTGCTTTGGCTGATCAGATTGGTCTTGATGTCAACTACAAGTTCGAGCTCGTTAACGAGAAGGGTGAAGTCAACAAGCCTTTCCTCGGAACTGATGGACGTACTGACCAGAACAAGTTCGTCACCCTTTCGGAGGATGGTGTAATCGCTGTTGATCCATCGTTCCTTGATGAGTCAACCCGCCCTGCGGTCAACAGAACTCCTCAGGTAAAGGTTACCGCTACCGCCAAGATCGGTGACAAGGATTACACCCTTGCGACTTGCTACATTATGGTTAGAATCGTCGAGGAGAAAGTTGAGCCAGAAGAGCCGGTTGTTTACTTCAAGACCTTCACTGATCACTTCGTTAAGTTCTGTGGCGATGAGGTTATCAAGTTCACAGCCCCTAAGACTTCTTGCCCTGACTATAATGAGGACAAACTGGAAGTTACTTGGGAAGAGGTCAACAAGAGCGTCCTTGGTGGATTGGGTCTCTCTTATGAGGCATTCCTTGAGGATTATGACACAGACAACCTCTATGTCCTCGACATCAAGACGGGTGCTGATGGTCAGCTTGACACCACGTATGTTCCTGTTGATCAGTACACGTTCCCTGCTGGAATCACCAAATTTGCTGAGGCTCCAGAAGAGTGGGCTACTTCTACGAACGTAATATCTCTCTACGTTGATAAGGACGCTAAGATTCCTTCAAACAAGACTGAGATTGAGTTCGCTTACAAGGCTAAGAAGAACAGCAAGAAGACTCCTAATGTCGGCTTCAAGTTCGCTTACGAGATCAGTGCGAAGACTCCTACCAAGCACGAGCACGATTTCGTAACTCCTGTCAAGCTTATCCTCAACCCTGACTACCTTCTTGGTGAGAAGAATGTTCCTGTAGAGGCCAAGCCGGTTTCCATGTACATCCCGTCAACAGAGAACTACAATGTTTACGCTGGCGTTCGTGTCAAGGGTAAGGCTGGTGCTGACAAGAACTTCACATACTCTTCAGCTCTCATCGAGCACTTCGAGGAGTACGGCAAGAACATCAAGATCGCTGACGACGCTACAATCTCCTTCGAGATTATGCACAGCACTCCTTCTTGGAAGGTTAACTATGCTGACGATGCGTTCAAGTTCATTACCGCTGACGGCAACGCTGTTGATAAGGTGGACTTCACTGCTGAAGAATTCAACACAATCATCGAACAGCATGGAACATCTCCTGACATCAAGTTTATGAAGGCTCTCCTTACAGAGGACATCAATGTGCTTGTGAAGGTTACTGAGAAGTGTACTTCTGATGCAGATGTGATCACTCCTGCCACGGAGAAGGTAGGTTACTACTATGTGGTATTCCAGACTCCTTTCGAGGTTCTCACGAATAAGGATAAGGATATTGTGCTGGGTACTTTCAAGACGGAGAAAGATACCACTTATATCCCTACTGACATAAAGATTGTCGAGAAGAGCAACAACAAGAACGTCATCTTCAACTTCAACGTTGCTGAGGGTAAGATGATCGCTACTCCTTACGCAAAATCTGAGTATGGACTTAATGATCTTGATGGTAGCATCAGCTTCAGCAGTAAGGCACTCACATATCCTTATGCTGACACTGAAGACTCATTCGGACGTAATCTCACGTATGGCAGTGACACTGATGGCTTCTTTGTCGCTTGGGTAAATCTCGGTACAGATCTTATTACCGACAAGTTGGCTCAGTACAACCTTGTTGTTACTGTTGGAGACCTTTACAAGCTCAATCTTAATGGTAAGGTGACTGTTCTTTCAACAGCTAACACCAAGGCTAAATGGCCTAACGGTCGCGCTGACAAGATCAAATAGTTTACTGCTCTTGAAGAGTAATAACTTATAATATTCTTAGGAGGGAAGATAGTTTTCTGTCTTCCCTCTTTTGGATATCAGTTGTCTCAGTTATAATGTAATTCGCATATTATGAGGTTATATGGATTGATGATGTTGTCAATCGCCTTTGCGGCAATCTCGTGCCAGAAGGACTCATCGCAGCCCGACATCTCAGTGCCGTTGAAGACTCCGAGAACGCTTAAGGCTGTCTTCCCGCCGGAGACCAAGGCTGCCATCTCAGACAATTTTGGATCGGTGACATGGAATCCATCCGACAGCATCAGTGTTTTCGATTCTGATTCGGGCTCGGGAGGCAATAAGTTTGTCACTCAGGACGGAGGAGCGACAGCGGTCTTTGAAGGACAGGCTGCGGATCTGACAGGTGGGTATTATTACGGTGTGTATCCTTATCGCAAAACGACCTCTGTCACTTCGGACGTTATCAATGTGGCATTGCCGACCGTGCAGAAGGCTGTTCCAGGCTCTTTCGATCCCGAGGCGTTTGTTATGGTCGGACGCTCGGAATCTACTGATAAGATGGGGTTCTATGATGCTTTGGGCGGCATCCGTTTTTCTGTTTCTGAATCCGGGTACGACAAGATCGTATTTAGTGGCAATGGCAATGAGCCGGTGGCCGGTGCTGTTGTGATCAGTTTCGGTGAGGATGGTATTCCGCTCTGCCAGGCTGCCTCTTCGGAAACATCCACGCAGATTTCTCTTGAAGGTGAATTCAATGCTGGTGATTACTATTATATCTCTATGGTACCTCAGTCATTCAAGAAAGGATTCACTCTCGCCTTCTATAAAGGAGACACGGAAGTAAGTCGCTCTGTCTGCAATTCTTTCGTAAGAGTGCAAAGGTATTACTTTGCGACAATTCGCAAGGCTGACGAACAATCTTCACTCTCGAATATTCTTGACGGAGAGCCGCTTGACGCTCAAGGAACCGCGAACTGTTACATCGTGCGCGAGTCTGGTTCGTACAAGATCCCTCTTGTAAAGGGAAATTCGCAGACGTCTGTCGGAGCTGTCGCACGTGCCGGCGTTCTTTGGGAAACGGACAATACTGCGAACAAAGTCGGGTCGGGCGCTCTTGTAAATTCTACTGTCCGTGTGAAGAACGGCTATCTGTACATCAAGACCGCCGAACAGTTCAAGCCGGGTAATGCTCTTATCGCCGCCTACGATTCAAATGACAAGCTTCTTTGGTCTTGGCATATCTGGCTTTGCGATTTTGATCCAGATCAGACATCGCAACGCTATCAAGGAGCATCTGTGGATATGATGGACCGTAATCTCGGCGCGCTTTCATCTTCTTGCGAGGGTACGGCCTCCTACGGCCTTTTCTATCAGTGGGGGCGCAAGGATCCTTTTATGGGGACGGCATCCACTGATGGCACTCCGATGGCTTCCACGGGTGCGTTCAATCATCTGGATTCGAACAGTGACTGCACGGTTGATTTCGCCGTGGCCAATCCGACTACTTTCATCACTTGCGATGTCAGCACTGGAAACGACTGGCTGTATGAGAGCCGTCAGAATGATCTTTGGACTGATGACAAGACAATCTATGATCCTTGCCCGGCTGGTTGGCGTGTGCCTAAAGGCGGTGAGGATGGTGTCTGGAACCAGGTGAAAGAGGGAGCATATTCGGTGGACACATTCTATCACGGTGTGCGCTTTGTCCTTTCGTCCGGAGGTTATGCCTGGTATCCTTGCACCGGTTATCTTAAGAGAAGCGATGCGACAATCGGACTTGCCGGTTCGTTCGCTGATTACTGGACCACAACCACAGCCTCACAGACCACGACGACTTTCGAATTCAAAGTCGGGAGTTCTGAGTCTGATTCCAAGGTAAGCCTGTATTGCAACAACAAGTCTCGTGGTGAAGGCCACGCCGTAAGATGCCAGAGGCAGTAGTGTTTATTGAAAAATTGGATACATGATGAAAAAGTATATTCTTTTATTCATTGCGGCCTTGTGCATTCTTGTCTCTTGCCAGGAGGAATTGGTTGGAGTGAGCTCGGTTGCCGTTGACAAGGAGCGTCAGGATCTCTCCATCGGGGCATCGTTTGTGCTGAAAGCGATCATCTCCCCTTCAAACGCGGATAACCAGAAGGTGATCTGGACGGTGGAGAATAGTTCTGTGATTGAATATGTTGACAATCAGGACGGCAGTGCTACCATCAAAGGACTTCAGGTCGGAACGTCCAAGGTCACCGCAAGAACGGATGACGGAGGATTTGTGTCTTCGTGCAATGTGACTGTCGGAGTCGGTGTCGAAAAGATCGAGCTCGACAAGTCGGAGCTGCATTTGAAAAAAGGTGAGTCCGCGTCTCTTAAAGCCACCATATTCCCGGAAAACGCTTCGAACAAGTCACTTAAATGGGGCACTTCTGACGCTTCTGTGGCCACTGTTGACGCGAATGGTGGGGTCAAGGCGGTAGGCAACGGGGAGGCGACAGTCTTTGCAGCCTCTTCGGACGGCGGCTTCACGGCTTATTGCAATGTCTCTGTCGGCACTCCCGTCACCGGCATAAGCCTTGACCCGCGTGAATTCACTCTTGAGACAATCGGCAGCAGCTTTACGATCAAACCGGTAATCTCTCCTGAGGATGCCTCTGATGTCAGTGTCGTATGGAAAAGTGATGATCCGAAGATCGTATCGGTCACTTCAGACGGAACTGTGACAGCGATAGGCCCTGGAACAACGACCGTGACCGCTACAACCAATGACGGTTCGTTCTCTGCGGACTGCACCGTCAGCGTCAAGAGTCCTGCTCAGCATATCTCTCTGGACAAGACAAGCATGAAACTTCTTGAAGGGGAGAGCTGCAAGCTCACGGCTACTGTTTATCCGTTGAACTCGACACAGAAGACCTTGACGTGGGTGTCTGATCATCCGGATGTCGCTTCTGTTGACAATGAAGGAAATGTTACCGCCCGCAAGGCCGGCACGGCGACAGTCACGGTCAAGGTCGCTGACAAAGTGAGTGCGGTCTGCAAGGTCACTGTCATCAGCCGTGTCACCGGGATTTCCCTGAGCGAGACGACTGTCGAAATGAAGCCGGGTGAAACACATCAGCTTACGGCGACTGTCCTTCCTCAGAACGCTTCGAATGCCGAAGTCACTTGGTACTCGGACAAGGAATCTGTCGCTACAGTCTCCCAATCGGGTCTTGTGACAGGTATCGGTCCTGGAGAGGCTACGGTTCACGCCGTCACCTCTGACGGAGGAAAGATGGCCACATGCCTTGTCAAGGTCGGAACTCCGGTCAAAGGCATCGCTCTCTCCACGTCTTCGGCGGCTCTTTATGTCGGAGATCCTTCGTTGGACATCATTGCGACCCTCACACCTGCCAATGCCACCGAGAAGTCTATTGACTGGTCAAGTTCGGATCCCAAGGTGGCGTCGGTAACTCCAGGAGCGGCGTTGCGCGCGGTTGTCAAGCCTCTGAAGCCTGGTGTGACAACCATCACAGCCACCACAAAAGATGGCGGATACACCGCAACTTGTGAAGTGACTGTCAAGCGTCACGTCACCGGCGTCTCTCTTGGCAAGACTTCATTGAATATGTACGTGGGCGAGACGGAGACTCTTTCCGCTGTCGTTTCTCCGGAGGACGCTTCCGACAAGACTGTCTCTTGGTCATCGGGTAATTCCGCTGTCGCGTCAGTGTCGAAAGACGGAAAGGTGACCGCGAACGAACCGGGCACGGCAGTCATCAAGGTCGTCACAAATGACCTTTCCAAGGAGGCGACTTGTACGGTGACAGTAAAACGTCACGTCTCCGGGGTCTCTGTCAATAAGTATGAACTGACAATTCATACGGGTGAGACAGTAACGCTCACTGCTACAGTCAGCCCTGCGGACGCTTCCGACAAAACAGTGTCTTGGTCATCAAGCCGGCCGGAAATCGCTTCTGTCGGTGAGAAAGATGGAAAGGTGACCGCAAACAAACCGGGCGAGGCCGTCATAACCGTGAAGACTGTTGATGGAGGACATCAGGCCACATGCAAGGTGACGGTCCTTGAACCTGTCGTTTACGCAACCTCTCTCAACCTTACTCCTCAAACATTGAATATGAATATAGAGGAGTCCGCTTCGCTGACTCTCCGGATGCTTCCTGCCAATGCGAACGAGACGCTTGTCTGGGAGTCTGACAACGAGTCCGTGGCGAAGGTTGTGAACGGTGATGTCACCGCTGTGGGAGCCGGTGTGGCTAAAATCAAAGTCAGGGGAAAGAATGTCACATCGAATGTGGTGACGGTCACTGTCATCGACAAATATGCGGTCACTGGCGTTAATCTGAACAAATCTTCGATGAGGCTCGAAGTCGGCAAGAGTGAAACTCTTACGGCCACTGTCCTGCCGGAGGACGCGAGAGACAAGACCGTCTCTTGGAGTTCAAACAAGGAGTCTGTCGCCACAGTCAAGGACGGTGCAGTCACGGCGGTCTCTCCGGGCACTGCGATAATAACAGTCACGGCTGGTGCGGGAGCTTTCAAGAAAACTTGCGTGGTCACTGTGGTTGAGCGAGAGATACTTATCACTGAAATTTCCTATCCAGAGGATCAGAAGACCATAAATTTGAATATGGGCGCATCGTACACCATTAGGGTGAAGGTCGCTCCAGACGATGCCAACGAGGAATTGAGGGTGTCGTCGGCAACAAGTTGCCCTGTGACTTTCAATGCTGTCAGGGAGAAAGACGCTCCATATTGGAATGTGAATATCACAGCGATTAAAAAGGAAGGAAGTGGTGCCTTGTTCATTACATCCACGAATTGTACTACTTACTCCAATATCAATGTGACCAAGGTCCCTGTCACAGGTGTCACCCTTGATATGTCAGAAACCTCGATGAGAGTCGGACAGACCATTACGCTGACCTCCAAAGTGTCTCCATCGAACGCATCGATCAAGGACGTCATCTGGGAATCATCCGACAAGACCGTGGCGTATGTCTCACAGTCCGGAATCGTGACGGCCAAGGGCAGCGGCAAGGTGACGATAACCGCTAAATCCAAAGACAACAGCGGAATCAGTGCCAAGTGCGTAATCCTTGTCAGGTCCGACAATGTCGGAGCCGGCGGCTCTGAAGGTGTCGGCTTTATTGAATGGTAATTATAATCGGTGCAGGAGTGCAATCACTTTAAGGTGGAATGCCGCAAGTGATTGCACTCCTGTACATGCTTTGGCTCGACAGCACCCATGTCCCGGAACTGGACATCGCGGCTTGTCCGAGGCTGGACAATGTCAACGTGCGGGATTGCCCGGATCTTGAGGAATTGACGTTCTCTTCTGAGGTGAACCATGACGTCCTTTATCTTGCCAGGGACAATACTCTGACTGTGAAACGGTGAGGTGAAGCGGGAGAAAGCAACCCGGCAATAAGTCCCGAAGCGGCAATAGATTAGTGTGTCATGAATATGTCAGGGCCTTTTCATGAAAAGGCCTAAATAATTGATATATTTTGCAGATTGGAAAAATTGTCGTAATTTAGCACCGTTAAATGTGCAAATTATATTCAATAATATTATGAAACGTATTTTCGCGATTCTTGCAAGCACTGCGCTTGTTGCTTCTCTGTCCGTAGCGAACGCACAGAAGAAGGACTTTGACCCTTATTGGTTTATGCAGCTTCAGGGTGGTGCGGCTCACACAATCGGTGAGACCTCATTTTCTGATCTTATCTCTCCATCTGCCGCTGTTTCATTCGGTTATCAGTTCTCGCCGGTTTTCGGCGCCAGACTGAATGTCAATGGATGGCAGGGTAAAGGTGCTGTGAACGGCCCTACCACTGTTTACAAGTTCAACTACATCGAAGGCGCCGCTGACCTTATGGTCGATGTCGCTTCCATCTTCGCCGGTTATAAGTTCGACAGAACTCTCAATCCTTACATCTTCGGAGGTGTCGGTGTCAACTACGCTTTCAACAACGATGATGCTGTTGCTGTAAAGGATAAGTTTGTCGACGGTTACCTTTGGGAGGACAGCAAGGTGTCTCCTGCTTTCAGGGCCGGTGCCGGTCTCAACATCAGACTCACCGATGTGATCGCCCTCAACCTCGAAGGCAACTGCAGTTTCCTTGATGACCACTTCAACTCAAAGAAGGGTTCAAAGGCTGACTTCCAGATCAAGGCTGTCGCCGGTCTTACCTTCAGCTTCGGCAAGGCTAAACCGGTTCCTGCCCCTGTTCCTGTTCCTGCCCCTGCACCTGTTGTGAAACCAGAACCGGAACCAGAGCCTGTCGTTGAGGAGAAGGTAGAGGTTGAGCCTGCATTCGAGTCTCTCACACGCAACATCCTCTTCGTCATCAACAAGTGGGATATCCGCGACAGCGAGCAGATCAAGATCGACGAGGTCGTTGAGGCTCTCAAAGCCAATCCTGACACCAAGGTTCGCGTTTCTGGTTACGCTGACAAGGCTACCGGAACCGCCAAGAGAAACAAGTTCCTCTCAGAGAAGAGAGCTGAGGTTGTCGCAGAGGCTATCGTAAACGCCGGTATCGATAAAGACAGAATCATCACCGAGTACTTCGGTGACACCGTCAATCCGTTCGAGACTCCTGAGGAGAACCGTGTTGCCGTCTGCCTCGTTAAATAATTGTGGCTCGGTAATTGAATAAATAAAAAGGCTGGGTTTCAAACCCCGGCCTTTTTTTGAGAATAAAAGAACAACAGTTAGTTAATAATTACATTTTATTATGAGAATTGTACGTGTTACTGGCAGGGAGATCCTTGATTCAAGAGGAAACCCTACAATCGAGTGTGAAGTTGAACTCGAATCCGGCATCATCGGTGTCGCTTCCGTTCCATCAGGAGCATCAACAGGTGAGAACGAGGCTCTTGAACTTCGCGACGGTGACCCTAAGCGTTACGGCGGGAAGGGTGTCCTCAAGGCTGTCGCCAACATCAACGAGAAGATCGCTCCGGAAATCATCGGAATGTCCTGCCTTGAGCAGAGGGCTATCGACGAGGCTATGATCAAACTCGATGGCACCGCCACCAAGAGCAACCTCGGTGCGAATGCCATCCTTGGTGTTTCCCTTGCAGTCGCTCACGCCGCCGCCAACTATCTTGACATTCCTCTTTACCGCTACATCGGCGGGACAAACGGCCATGTCCTTCCTGTTCCTATGATGAACATCATCAACGGCGGCGCTCACTCTGACGCCCCTATCGCTTTCCAGGAGTTCATGATCCGCCCTGTAGGCGCGAAGAGCATAGCCGAGGGCGTAAGAATGGGCGCTGAGGTGTTCCATGCTCTCCAGAAGGTTCTGAAGGGCCGCGGACTTTCAACAGCAGTAGGTGATGAAGGTGGTTTCGCACCAAAGCTCAACGGCATCAACGATGCTCTCGACTGCATTATGGAGGCTATCGAGAAGGCGGGCTACAAGCCAGGCGCTGATGTCACCATCGCAATGGACTGCGCCGCTTCAGAATTCTGCTTCAAGGAGGGAGACAAGTTCTTCTATGACTACAAGCAGCTCAAGACCGGTATGGCCAAGGATCCAGAGGGAAAGAAACTCTCTACCGAGGAGCAGATCGCTTACCTTGAGGAACTCATCACCAAGTACCCTAT